>JAHDBB010000678.1 GCA_020630635.1 Chitinophagales bacterium | reverse complement strand
CCCTTCGCTCCTAAAAACTCTATTTACCCACTACCACCAGTTTTTGGAAGGTCGAAAATCCTTCTCCATTGATCACCACCAAATACAATCCATTGGCTAAATTACTGGTCAAAATGTCTATAGAATGTGGGATATTGGGCGATAATTGACCTTGTTTTAAGTGTTGGATTGCCTGCATTTTTTGACCTCTTATATCCAATACATCAATCGTCACGTTTTGGGCAGTTGGAACTGTTAGAAAGAAAGTGCTTTTTTGAGAAGTAGGATTGGGTTGTATATTCGTCATTTCAAATTGACTTACGATGGCATTTAAACTTGTAGAATCGGGTTCTGGTTCTTCGACAAACATCAGCGGACCACTAACCCAATGATTTTCGCCAGCCCGTACCACCAACTCTTGCCAAGTCGTATCAGTCTCTACCACCTCATACTTATCCGAATAATTGAAGTGGGCAATGGTGCTGTCTTGATTGAGATGTAACAAGCCGTAACCGTGTTGAAAAACTTCCAAATATTCGTGGTGTGGATTGCCTTCCAAACTCAAATCTATCAGAAAATCAAAGGCTCCTGGATTGGGTGAAATTCCTAATGCTTCATCTACATTGCCTCTCGTAATGCTGCTTGACACAAACTCTACGCCTATCGCCCCCTCTCCTGTTTCGGGATTATATTCAAGTGAGTCTTTGGGATTGATGGCTAAATCAGCCGCTACGGATAAATGAATGTCACCACTTATCACGATGTTGTTGTCTATTTCATTCTCTCTTAAAAAGGTCAATAACCTCGCTCGTTCTGCTGGAAAACCATCCCAAGAATTTGGATCAGCCACGACTCCATCGCCAAAAGGAAGCGGTATAGAAAGATGATCAATTGCCCAATTGCTAAAGAGTTTTTGATTGCCCAAAATCCGCCATCTTGCCGTTGAATTTGCTAATTCATTGATAAGCCATTCATATTGAGCCGTTCCCAACAAGCTATTTTCTCCTGTTCCTGCAATGGTATCTTGATTGCGCCACAACTCAATATCCACCACCATAATATCCAGCAAGTTACCATATTTTAGGCTTCGATAAATGCGTTTAGGTTCATTCATATCAGGTTGGCGAATGGGCAAATATTCGTAAAAGGCTTCGATAGAACCTATCAAATCTGTTTCATTGTTTTTGAAAATATCATGGTTGTCCCACAAAGCAAAAAAGGGATGTTGTTGACGGACCGCTCGCAAGTCGGGATCTAAAAGATAGTAGCGATGTCGTTGTCGAAACTCGGCTTTGGTTTGTGGATCAATCGGATAAGGTTCTGGCACTCGCACTTGTTCATCTTCATCTACAAAATCATAAATATAATCGCCTAAATGCACCACTAAATCTACATCATTGCGTTCAGCCATTCGTGCATACGCATTGAAGTACCCAGAAAAAATACTGCTACAAGAAGCAATCGCCACCTTTAAGCTATCGGTATTTGTATCATTAGTGGGAGCCGTTTTGGTTCGTCCAATCGCTGACACATTCCCTGCCTCATCTTCAAATTGATAGTAGTAAGTTGTATAAGGATTCAAACCTGTGACATCTATTTTGACCGTCCAATCTGTCGCTTCGGAAGTATTGATATTTCCCGACTGTACCACTTCATTCATATCTATATCGTTGGCGACTTTCCAATAGACAGTAGGACTTCCTGTCGCTTCGATTCGTGTCCAAATTATAACGGCGTTGGGCAAAGGATCGCCTGATGCTACACCGTATTGGAAAGGAGCATGGGTGGAATCTGCCCACATTCGATCTGGTAAAATATCCCATTGTGCTTGGGATGAAAGGCTAGTTAACGCTATAAAAATGAAGTATAAAATTCGTTGCATGTCGGGTGTTTTGGAG
The DNA here is from genome assembly GCA_020630635.1 of Chitinophagales bacterium. Classification (GTDB taxonomy): domain Bacteria; phylum Bacteroidota; class Bacteroidia; order Chitinophagales; family UBA2359; genus JAHDBB01. Next base: position 1,136 of record JAHDBB010000678.1, on the reverse strand, counting down.
ATATATACATAACGGCAAACTATTTTGGGATTTCTAAGCGGTTTGACGTATCGACGAAAAGACTTACTTACATTTAGAACCACCAGTAAAAAAGATTGGCGGGATTTAGTAAAGTTGATGAATAAGGAATGGAACAAAAATAAATATTCATTTTTAGCGTCAATATTTTCCAATCTATGTCGTTAAAAAGCCTCATAATAGCCCTGCTATTCTTACGTTTTTTGCCTTATAAAGTTGAAAAATCTTTTTGCTAAGAAATGTCCATTTATTTCCTATCCATTCCTAAAGTGGTTTTTTGAAAAATACCCAAAAAATACCTTTATGTATAAAAGGCTTAAATATACCATATTTTTGGCTCGTATCAGAAAGATGTATATTGTTTTTTGATACGTTTTGATGGATTTCCAACAAAAGACTGATAACGTTCTGATTTTTTTGATTATTAGAATGTTAAAAAACATCATCTCTTTCAAAAGTTAGTTTTTTGAGTTATCTTGTATCATCTATAAAAACAAATAGTATTTACTTTAATTATTAACCAGCTTTCCGCATTTCATTGAAAACCAACAACTTACATAGTAAAAAACAGACATTTTAACTATTTTTAAATTTACAAAAAATTAATGGTAATTGAATTATACATTATTTGTTTTTATAGTGCGGCGAGCATATTGTAAATAGTATAATATTTATGAAACAAATCTCACTAATTCCCATCATCCTTTTAAGCTTCTTTGCTTTTATAGGACTGAAAGCGCAATGTCCACCAGGTGGCTTATCTTTCACCTCTCAATCTCAGATAGATGATTTTTTACTCAACTATCCCAACTGCACTATAATTTCAGGAAACGTGTCTATAGATGGTTATGAAGAGGTAATCGACAACATAGATGGTTTAGTAAATATTACTTCTATTGAAGGAGGTCTTTCTATTGGTTGGTACACTTATCTAACCAATCTAGATGCTTTGGCGAATCTTACTTCTATTGGAGGAAATCTTGAAATTGGGTGGAATCTTTCTCTAACAGATATAGACGGTTTAAGTAATCTTTCCTCTGTGTACAGTATTTCTATCTATAATAATTCTGTGTTAACCAATGTGAATGGCTTGGCCAATCTTACCTCTGTTGAGTACT
>JAHDBB010000054.1 GCA_020630635.1 Chitinophagales bacterium | reverse complement strand
ATACGTTGACAGGTTGAACAGGTAGAAAGATAATATACTTTATTCATAAGTTAAGGGATTTTTTGATCTGATCAGTATTGAAGTAAGCTTATCATTACTTACCAAAAAAAAACTCCTTGAACAGCATTTTGTTCAAGGAGTTTAAGTTGAGTAAAAATTTCCATAAGTCACTTCTTAACCCGAGTACCGTTGTTATACTCATACTCGATGGTGACGTTACCTTCTTGGTCGTAGTACTTTTCTACGCCATTGCGTTTACCGTTAACATAAATAGACTCTAATTGAATAGAACCATCATCATAAAATTGTTTGCGTGTTCCGTCTAACTTGCCATTTTTATAAAATGACTCTTCTCTGACCTTAGAACGTTCAAACTTTTTATAGGGTCCCTCTAATTGGTCATTAATGTAGTAAGCGACGACTTCGACATTACCACGATCATTAATTTGGATAAAGGCTCCGTTCTTCTGACCATCTTTGTAATGAGTAATGGAAGAAATGAGGCCATTCTTAGTGTGATAGGTATTCCAAGCACCATCACGCTTACCATTAAAATATGTTCCATCTTCTTCCAATTGACCTTTGCTATTGGTTTTATTGCCTTTTTGCCATCCATTTAAGCCAGGTAAGTTGGATTTGGCATAACCATTATCTTGTGCAGAAGTATTGGTTGAAGTTGGAGTAGAGTGTTGAGTTGTTGAATTTTGACAGGATGAGAGAAGTATGATACAAACTAAGTAGCATAAAGATGCCCTCATTATTTTTGCCATTTTTATGTTTTAAAATATTTTAATGATTAAAGTGCGAAGTTAAGAACTTATTTAGGAGTTTCCAAAAAAAATAAATAAAAAATGTGGTTTTTACCGCAAATACTTTCCATAAATGTAAAGGATGATAAATATGACAAAGATTACTTGAAATACTCTTAACTGTTTCTTATTCATGGAGCATAAATTTTAGAATTTATAAGACTGTCAATCTCAAAAAAGACACACAAAAATACAGTCAATTCTTGATAAAGCCATTGGTTAGGATAGTTTTGAAAGAGGTGCTTTTTATAAGAAGAAATATTTTTTGGTATTTTATGTATTTTTATGGCATTTTTTGGTATATATTTTACTTTTTGATCTGAAGTTGTTTAACTTTTTGTGTTTATTTTTGTATTTTTTACAGACTTATCCTATCTTAGAGGTCAAAGATTAGGTCCCTTTTTTACCAATCTTACCCTTTTTAGTAAATATTTATATTACACAGATAACATAACAAATACTCACACAACACTTGTTCCTAACCATACTCTGTTTTTTCAACCCAACTTATATCAATACTTACTAATATCCTTAAATATGTTAAAGGGTATGTATTTTCTTTATTAAAATATAATTAATAATTATTATGGTATTAAATCGCAGGGGTACAAAATTACAGTCAATTAATGATTTTGGGCAAGTTGTGCCAGAAGAACTATTACAAACACTAAAACAGAGGGCGAACATCCAAGAATTTTCTAAACGCAAAATGATCTACCAAGTTGGAGATCGTGCAGGAGAAATTTATATCGTCAAAGAAGGTGTCGTCAAAAGAGGTATCTTTTCCGAAAAAGGAAGAATCTTACTTCGTGACATTTACTTTGAAGGACATATCTTTGGTGAAGCTGCTCTATATGGACGTACTGTTAGAAATTCTTTTGCACAAGCTCGTGGCAAAGTCAAATTATATGTACTAGGACTAGAAAAAGTACGGGAACTTATCAAAGAGGATGAAAGAATGGCCTTCCTTTTTGGAAACTTAGTAAGTGCAAAACTAGATAGCTCAGAAGAAAGACTTTCTGTGCTGGTCTTTAAAGGCGCAGAACATCGTATCGTCAACTTCCTTTACAATCTTGCTATACAAAGAGGTAAACAAGAAGGACATGATATAGAAGTACCTTATTTCTTTACACATGAAGAAATTGCACAGTTCACAGATACATCTCGACAAATTGTGACAAAAATTCTCAATAGATTGAGACGAGATAAGTTAATATCTTTTGATAGAAAAGTTCTGACCATTCATAAAATGACAGAGTTGGAACGCTATCTTCATTAGGGAGATGTATTACATAAAGAATAAAACAAAAACCCCTGCATTGTAACAATGCAGGGGTTTCTTGTTTGGGCAAACAATTATTGAAAAGATGAGAAAAGCTACAAAGTATATAATTCGGTCAAGGACAGGTAACTGTTCCTACATAAATTTTTAAAAATGTATATCTTAAAAGAAACAGCAGAGCTGCCCTTGCCGATAATACTTTATATGCTTTACCATAAAATTACAACAACTTTAATCTAACTCCAAATTATTAACTTTTTATTATGTGGTTTTTTTTTAATGTATTTGAGGGGCTAAACAATAAATAAAACAATATCCTTTCTTTATGTTTCTAAAAAAATATTTATTTGTTTCAAAAATAAACCGCTCATTTCTTCTCAAAAGCCCTCTACCAATCTCTAAAAAATCATTTTTTTTAAAAAAAATTTCAAAGACGGGAACTATTCTTTTCCAATTTGCATTTTATATCCTGTAACTGACAACGAAATCAGTCAATCATTTCAAACAATCAAATAAATTAAACAACCCCAAATATTAATACCATGCGTTATTTTTCAAAATATCAATCCGAACAGAGTTATAGCTTTAAACAAGCTTATCAGGTTTGGTACGTGAAAAATAAACCAACAAAGTTTTAGCAAATAAAACAATGCAACACATCACGCCCGAACCTTCCCACAAGAGTTCGGGTTTTTTTATGCCCATCCACAAGATATAAACGCAGTAAATGTACAAAATGCGCCTGTAGGCAAACTGGTTAAGCCACTGCTCTTTCACGGCAGAAATTGCGGGTTCGAGTCCCGTCGGGCGTACAAAAATTGTCGGGTCGTCTAAAGGCTAAGATCTCTGACTTTGACTCAGGAGATATAGGTTCGAGTCCTATCCCGACAACCATAGGAGGAAAGGCGAATTGGCTAGCAAGCTGTCTTGAAAACAGTCGTTCCTACAAGAATTGGGGGTTCGAATCCCTCTTCCTCCGCCAATGGAGAAATAACTCAGCAGGTAGAGTGTCTGATTGAAGATCAGATGGCCGATGGTTCGAGTCCATCTTTCTCCGCATATAAGTTCTTTGATTTAGGTCTTGACTTTTAAGTTTATAAAGCCTATTAATCTCATAATTCATCCTAAGAATCCTATTCATTTTTTAGGAGAGAATGGTTATTACTCTTTCATCGCAACGGCAAGTCCCGCTATCCGCTCTTATGAATGCAGCCAAGTTTTACGAAGCCAACGCTTGTGCATTCATACCGCTACTATCGGGTCTATTTGACTTTAGACACAACTTCTTAGTACCAGATTAAAAAGCACGAACCGTCTCTTCCGCAGGCGGGAGAATCAAAGAGGGGAGACACAAAACGTACAGCAATTTGACAACTTTCAAGTACAAAAAGAACTAAAAAAGGAAAGTAACACTATGTGGCATAGTCGCTGCCTGCTAAGCAGTTGGTACGTTTAAAAGCGTATGTGGTTCGACTCCACTACTTTCCGCCATCAACCTGTAACTCAATTGGTAGAGTACCTCACTTTTAATGAGGGAGTCGTGAGTTCGAGCCTCACCAGGTTGACCAAAAACATAAAGAAAATAGATAGATAATGTAGGAACAGTTAGCAACTGTTCCCACGTCTGAACCAAAAATAAGGAACAGACCATCATCATTTTCAAAGGGAGTACGCCAACGTTGGAGAGTTGGAGCAGTCTGTAAAACTGTTGTTTAGATCACTGAATAGGTTCGATTCCTATTACTCCCACCAGAGTTAAATATTAATCTCAAAATCCAAAATATTAAAAACCACGTTCTGTGTCTCCCGCTGGCGGGAGAATCAAAGAGGGTGGACACAAAGTGAACAGCAATTTGACAACTTTCATGTAAAAACCATAGAGAAGTTGTCAAATTTCCAAGAACCACAAAGGGAGTGTCCAAACCCAATAGCCCCGATAGCAGTGGTATTGCTGTTCGAAGCCAAGCCCAGATACAAGGCACTTTCAAAGTGTCTTGTATCTCAACCAAGCCGCAGCAATAAGAACGAATAGCGGGACTTTCCATTACAATGAAAGACAACCCCTTCGCTCCTAAAAAGAATTATAAAATAAAAAAACGATTAGTCTAATATGACAAGATAAACCGATAGCTAAACGCAGAGAACTATCGACTATGGACATTGGACTATCGACTATAAAAACATTCATTAACATCTTAGTGAAGTATCAGAAATAAGGTATTCCAAAATGGGACTAAGAGATTTTTTGATTATCAAGGCAAAAAACGCAATCATAGCAGGGCTACGATGAGTATTTTTAACGAAGAGAATCAAAAAATGTCGATGTCAAATGGAATAACTTATTTTTGGTGCTTTACTTAAATCACACAACCATGAGAACTTTACCTATTGATAGATACAATCCCACAAATTACCCAACATTGGGCGATGTAAATACAATTAACATGAAATGTTTTAAAATCATTTTTAATGAGCAGTTCAAAACATCTATCAAAACGACAAAGATTAAAATATAAAAAGCGAAAAGAAACATGGGATAAACGTTGCAAAACAGCATTAACTGAAGCCAACAAAAACAAAAAATCCCTAAAAAATATCGCCACCGCCTTATACAATAAAGAAACATTCCACACCCGTTTGCGACCAGAATGGCAATATCTAAGCCATATATTCGACTTGCTCAACGGACGTAGATTTGTTTCAGCCAGGCGAGTATTTTTAGACATCATCTTGTTTTTAGACCAACAAGGATGTGAACGACTCTTGAAGGAAAAAGAGTATCTTCATGCTATTTACCAAGTGGCAAGACATCGAACATGGATCATACGACCCTTCAACGAGTGGACAAAAAAAAGCCACAACCCTCATAAACAATTTATTTCCTTTATCAGACATTGCTTTGTCAAATATGAAATGCCCATCTTTATGAATACCGCTTGGTATGAAGATGGCTCTTTGCGATTTATTGATTGGTTTATAGACATCGGACGAGGAATGAATTTGCGAAAATGCAAAAACTTACCGATTGATATGACCAAAAAAATAAGTCATTACTTTATGCAAGCACCCGACGATTTCAACGTAGCCGAAGCGATGCGTTGGGCGCAAGTATTGGGGATGGGCGGAGACGAAACCCTCGCCAATAATATCGTTTCAAGCATCTTGGGACGCAATAATTTCAATGATGAAGAGTTTTGGAAAAAGGTGATTCTTTACCTCATTCAAAATGCTAGCATGTTGGCAAAAAATAAATTGCAAGAAGTTGTTGACTACATTAGTAGCATCTATACAGACAGAGGCGAGTTCAACATCAAAGATCGAAACATCAACAACCTGATTCGGCTTTCGGACGAGTGGCATGTAGCGACCAGCTTTACCCGAACATTGGGCAACGTCAAAAGCTGGGAGGAATGTGGTGTCCAAGAATATCGTGTAGAAGAAGGAGAAGAGGAAGAACGCAAAATCTATTTCATTGTCGAATTATTGTCTGCCAAAGCATTAGCCGATGAAGGCCGAAAAATGCGTCATTGTGTAGGAAGTTATGCCTTTTATTGTTCCAAAAAACGATGTTCTATTTTTTCACTAAGAGTCATGGAGGCTTCTGGTGAACAAAAGAGATTAGGTACATTAGAGATTAGTTTACCATCTAAGACCATCGTTCAAGCAAAGGCTAAATGCAATGCCAAAATGACCGATAAAGCCCGAAAAATCATGAATGCTTGGGCAACCCAAGAAGATTTAAAATTAAGCAGATGGCTATAAAATCCTTAGGCGAGAGAAGAGTATATCTTCCTTCGCCTTTTTTATTTACATTTAAAATACAAAATTCAAAAAACGTAGGAACAGATAGCATCTGTTCTTCGTATTCAAATAAAAATTTTCAATATTAATTATATATGGCAAAATTAAAATTAAGAGGCAAAGAATTGAGGAAGATAGGATATCCAGAGTCTAGCGTTGTTGGACTCGCTATGCAAATCATGCATCAACACTATAAACACAGCAAGAAAGACGAAGCTCTTTCTATTTTAAAAGATATTTTAGCTCAACCAGATAAATATGAAAACCACGAAATTTTAGGACCCATTGCCAATGAATTTATAGAAGTCTATGAAGTCATTCAAGAGCAAAAGGAAATCAATACGGTACCCATTCCTTATAAAACCTATGGAGGTCAACACATTTCAGATGCTGCCAAACAACAAATGGATGTGGCTATGAAATTACCGATTACGAGGGCTGGCGCATTGATGCCCGATGCTCACGCTGGATACGGTTTACCGATTGGAGGTGTTTTGGCGACGGAAAATGCCGTCATTCCTTATGCGGTTGGGATGGACATTGGTTGTCGGATGTGTATGACGGTCTATGATGTTTCACCACATGTGATTGGACAGCATAAACGCAAGCTCGAAATCATGCTACACAAAAATACTCGCTTTGGGTTGAATGGCATGTTTGAAGATCCCAATGACCATGAAATTTTTGAGCGCAAAGAATTTCGAGAGATTCCTTTTTTGAGAAAGCTAAAAAATAAAGCCTACAATCAATTGGGAACCTCTGGTGGAGGGAATCACTTTGTTGAGTTTGGTATCGTTAATCTCTTGGAAGTCAATGAGTTTAATATGCCTGCGGGACAGTACTTAGGCATTTTATCTCATTCGGGTTCTAGAGGAATGGGAGCCAATATTGCGAGGCATTACACCAAGATAGCTGTCGAAAAATGTTACTTGCCCAAAGGCGCACAGCATTTAGCGTGGTTGGATTTACACACTCACGAAGGGATGGAATATTGGATGGCGATGAATTTGGCAGGGGATTATGCGTCGGCTTGTCACCACGATATTCACCGTCGTTTGTCGAAGGAGTTGGGACATCGTCCACAGTTGATGGTCGAGAATCATCACAACTTTGCTTGGAAGGAAAAACTTTCTGATGATACAGAAGTGATTGTGCATCGAAAGGGAGCAACTCCAGCAGGCAAGGGCGTACTGGGCATTATTCCTGGTTCGATGACGGCTCCAGGTTATTTGGTGCGAGGCAAGGGCAATGAGCATTCTCTCAACTCGGCTTCACATGGAGCAGGTCGCCAAATGTCTCGGACCAAAGCTAGAGAATCGATCACCCATAGTTTTTTGAAAAAACAACTTAAAGAACATGGGGTTACGTTGATTGGCGGAGGTTTGGACGAGGCTCCACAAGCGTACAAGGACATTACAAAAGTGATGGATGCTCAAAAAGAATTGGTCGAAGTTTTGGGTACATTTACACCCAAAATCGTCCGAATGGCGAAGGATTAAGTTTTGAGTGACCAGTGATGGTGGCGAGTGACTTTTCATCTCTTTTGGGCTTCATCCTAAAGAATGAAGTAAAGCCTTTTTTCTTGATTAGGAGCGAAAGGTTCGGAGCTTCGTTGAGTTAGAAAGTCCCGCTATCCGTTCTTATAAATGCAGCCAAGTTTTGGGTAGCCAACGCTTGTGCATTCATACCACTACTATCGGGGCTATTTTGAAGGGGCTCAATGTTTATAGTTCTGAAAATTTGACAACTTGGTTCAGTTTTTACATGAAAGTTTTCAAATTGCAGTTCATTTGTGTCACCATTTTGGGCATTTTTTACTCAAAGATGATATTAGTTTTGCTTCATTCTTCAGGATGAAGCTATCCAATCAATAAAAAAACTGGCATTAAGAAGTTGTGTCCAAAACCAACTAGCCCTGATAGTAGTGGTATGCCCAATCGTAGAGCAAATTCATGAATTTGCTCTACGATTGGGAATGAGAACGGATAGCGGGACTTTCTACAACGACAAGGCACCAAACCCTTCGCTCCTCTATCAACTCTTTGTCAAAATAAAGAAATTATTCAATGATAATTTTTTCAGTATAAACTTGATGATCTGTTTCAATTTTTAAGGTGTAAATACCCGTGTTTAAATCAGCTAACTTTAAATTGTAAGAACGTGCATTTATAGCTTTTTGAGATAAAATAAACTTGCCTTGAATATCGTAAATATTGATTGCATTTATCACATTTTCTTCCAATGTAATCGTAATGGTTTGATGAGCAGGATTGGGATAAACTTGGATAGGATTCAACTGTAAATGAGGTGAAAAAGTATTTGGATTGTCCATTGTAGTATCTTGTACCAACTCAAATTTTTCGGCTTCTGGTAAATCTAATGCAACAATGGCACGAGGAACAAAGTAGTTGACTAAGGTATCAATATATGTAAGTGCTGCCGATGCTCCACCAGCATAAAGATTACAATCTTCTATCTCTTCGGGTGGATTATCTTCCCAATCCCAAGGCGCACTGTGCGGTACTAAAGTTTGTAGAGGTAAAACGTGTGGCATTTCCTCAAAGTCTTCTATATTATTGGTCACTTCTAAGCCTTTTAAGGAATAGGGATCATCAAAAACTCGTTCTAATAAAATATCATTGGCTCCTATTTGATTCCATCTAAGTACGGACAGTCCTGCTCCATAAGTCTGAAGCGTAGGTTCAAAGAAGATATAACCTAAATCGTCTAAAAAGGGAGTAGATGGATCATCAAGAACTTGAGTAGCTGCTAAAGGGGGTGAATCAGCACTAACCCAATCTAAATTAATAGAACCGCCTCCTGCTACAAATGCCAACTGAATATCTGAATCATAGCCGACATGATTGGGTATATTGGTAAACATGGTATCTCCCAAAAATACAGATTCAGGATTATCTTCTATAAAGAAATTATTTTGTTCTGTATCGGGATAGCCTGTTCCATCTATCCAACCATAGGTCTCTATATCCGATATAGAAAGCGTGTCTAGCTCAATCGTTTCTATTTCTTCTTCTGTATCTAAGCTTGCAAACATATAGACGGTATATGCTCCTGTTCCTTGTCCAAAAACAGCAATTTTATTGGGGTCTATTCTATAGATGTTGTTTGTTTCTGCCACATTTTTTTTGAAAAATCGAATGGCGGTATGTATATCCTGTGTGCTTCTGTATAAAGCTTGTAGTAATGTTTGTCTGCGAGTACTGGCTTCTGGAGCTATTGGATTCCATCCTAAGCGATAAGTAATATTGGCAACAACAAACCCACGTTTCGCTAACTTTCTAGCAACATTAACCATCGCACTATCTTGTTTTTCACCAATGCATTGACTGTTGATCATTTCTGGTAAAAGACTTCCCGAATGCAATTGAATCACTAAAGGTCTTTGGGTTAAGGTATCGTTTGCAGGTTGGTAAATATCCATTTTTAGCTCTTGAATAGTAGTAAGGTCAAAAGCAAAGTAAGTCATAAAATTCATATTGCTGCCATAAACAACATCTTCTTCTACAGTAATATTCTCAAAGATTTCATCACAGTAGCGAGTTTGTGCTTGTAGGTTCAATATGGAAAGGCTTACAACTAAAATGAGAAACAATTTTTTCATAGTAAAGATTTTATGTGAATGGTAAAAAATAATATCAAGCGGTAATACCGCCATCAACTGGCATTGCTTGACCCGTCACAAAACTAGCCTTTTCAGAACACAACCACAACATGGCTTGTGCTACTTCACTAGGTTCTGCAAAACGTTTCATCGGGATATTTTTCTTAAATTTTTCCGACATTCCAGGAATCATTTGGTCAATGACTTCGGGATTGAAAAGAGGCGTGACAGTAAAAACGGGACAAATCGCATTGATACGGATATTCTTTTTAGCGTATTCCATTGCAGCCGTTTTAGTCATACCAATCACCGCATGTTTACTCGCACAATAGGCAAAACTATTGGGTAAACCTCGCAAACCTGCAATAGAAGACGTATTTAAAATGATGCCGCTTTCTTGTTTCAACATTTGTTGAATTTCCAACTTCATACAATAAAAAACACTTGAAGCGTTTACAGCTATTACTTTGTCCCAGTCTTCTATTCTGGTATCGGCTGTCCTTGCAATATTGCCCGAAATCCCTGCATTATTGACGGCAATATCTAATCTCCCAAATTGGGTTAAGATATTTTCCATCAGCTTTTCGACTTCTTCAAATCGGGCGACATTGGTTTTGATAAAGACGGCTTTTCCATTATTCTCTTCAATGGATTTGACCGTTTCTTGTCCGCCTTTTTCATTGATGTCAGCAACGATGACGGTTCCGCCTTCTTGGGCAAAGAGTTGTGCAGCGACTTGTCCGATTCCAGAACTTGCGCCTGTCACGAGAATGATTTTATCTTTAAATTCCATCCCTAAATTTAAAAATCATATCGTATTTTTCCAATAATTCTTCTACCGATTTTAGGGAAACCGATAAAAGCCCGATATTCTGAATTAAGAAGGTTATTGGCAGATACATTTAAGGTCAAACCAAAATCGAACTTGTAACCAATAGAAGCATCGACTAAGTTTTTAGCTTGGGTGATGCCTGCATATTGTCCAAAGTCCGCATAAAACTCATCGTCATGTTGGAAAGATAGACTGCCTCGTAAACCCGTTGAAGGTGCATAATTAGCCCCAATTCTAAATTTATTGGCAGGTTGACTTAGATAAATCTTTCTACCAGACCCTTCTTCTCCTAAATCCTCATCGGTAAATTCGGTTTGACTGATGAAAGAATAGTTGCCAAATACAGAAAGGTTTTCATTGATGTAATATTCTAAGCCTAAGTCGGTTCCCCAATAGCTGTATCTATCTGGAAAAGAGCGATAGCCCCACGCCATTAGAGGCTTGTCAAAATCAGGTAAACGGTCAATGCCATCTACCAAACCAACTGTACTGTTTAAACCTGCTTCTTCGGCTGCATCCCCATAGGCTGAACCCAATAAAGTGCCATAAAGATTGGCTTGTACTTCTGCATCGGCTTCTGGAAATCCAGCATCCATAAAAGCTTGTTTAATTTGAGGTATAAATGTAATGGTGATTTCTGTTTCTAAATCAGTGGAAAGGGTAGGAGTGGCTACCAAAGGAGTGATGGTTCCCAAGTCCGTAAAATTCTTTCGAGAAATCCAGTAAGCATCTGCCGTTATACCCAGTTTATCACCTATCAAACCTTTGTAGCCAACCTCTAATTGGTGGTCGATTCGGATGGCAGTCGTGGCTGCATTTTGTAGGGATAAAGGTGTTCCATCTAAGTCAACTGTCACACCATTTGAATAACCATCTAGAGAAGTAGTTAATAAAATTTCTTCCAAGATGGGCCAAAAAGGAGCTGTTACGGGATTTCCTTCTACAAATTCTTGGATCGCTGGCATTAGTTCAGGAGTGATGGCAGCATAGGCAACATTGGTGGGAAGACCAATACCTGGAACGGTTGGATTGTCTCCTACTAATAAGGTCGTACCTGGATTATCGTTCCATTCAACAGCTTCGTGATTGCCTAATAGCCATATGGCAAAAGGTCCTGCATCGGCTAAAGGGAAATCAATATAGGTCTCTAAAGCCGTATTGGGGCTACTAGATTTGTTGTAACTAGCTCGGATGGTGTGGGTAGGAGAGGGCTTATAGACCAAAGCAGCTCTGGGGGCAAAAGTTCCTTCATCTATAAAATTGAACTGGTCGTATCTGGCAGCTAAAAAGAGGTCAAGCTTTGGAGTCAGGGTAAACTTACCTTGAATATAGCCACCAATAATGGAGTAATCATCTATATCCTCATTTCTTCCATAGACCAAGTTGAAGGTTTTGGATTGGGTCAAACGATAATCAATCCCTGTTGTAAAGTCAGCATTAAGGAATTTGGGAACATCGAAATTATACTGGACTTGTGCTTCAAATTGATTGCGTCCAAGTGAGGTTCGATTACCTGTTTGATAAAGAAAGGTTGGATTTTGACGATTACCCCCATCATTAGTGACATAGAAAGCCTGTGCAAATAAACCGCCCTTTTGGACTCTCGCTTGTCCCCAAAATTCTTGGGCTTGCGAGAGTCCTTCTCCTTGTGAGTTGTAAAAGACGGCGGAGGCTTGGTTGTACCCTCCAGATAAGAAAACACTTAACTCTTTTTGAGGACGAAATTCTAAAGTGGCATTGGCGTGAGCATTCCACCAATCATTTGCCATTGGGTTTCCGTCCCCGTCTTTGTCTAATTCTTCCATTGTTAGTAAAACTTCTTCTGCGTCTAAAGTTGCATAGCCATTTTCAATGAAAGGCTGGATAATTTGGTTTTTGAACTTGGCAATTTGTAAAGAATCTTCTGGATCATTAGGGTCTAAAGTAAATTCATTGCCTCTGTTGAAACCTGCATTGATTTTATAGCCGAATTTTTTGCTTTTGTTGTGTCCTGCATGGCGAACGGCTGTTAAAATAGTGTTGAGTTCACCGCCGCCGACTTCGATGGTCGTGCCTGGAAAGTCAATCGGGTTTTTGGACATAAAATGAACGACTCCTGATGTAACTGATGGACCATATAAGGCGGAACCTGGACCTCTGACTACTTCGATTTTAGCGATGTCAATATTGCTGATACCAGCGGCATCTGATTGGAAGGTTCCTAATCCTGGACCAATAAGACTTCGATAGTCTAAAATGGGAAAAACGCCTGTTCCAAATAAGCCTGATGAACCCCGCATTTCTATGTTGATTCTGGCGGCAGATTGTTGTTGGATTTGAACACCTGGTGTATTGATGAGATTGCGGATAGGTTCAGCTTGTGCGGAGGCTTCCAACTGACGAGTTCCTATGACGGAGATAGGAGCAGGAGCATCTTGTATTTTTTCGGGTTTTCGAGAGGCAGAGACGACTACTTCTTCGGACATAAAACCTTTTTCTTCTAAGGTTATATTTAAAGGTTGGTTGTCTTTGACCGTTATTTCTTGATCGCTAAAACCTACATAGGAAACATTCAATGTTATAGGTAAATTCAATTGGGTAGATAAAGTAAATTTACCTTCTTCATTGGTATTGACTCCTTCATTGGTCGCCAAAATGGCAACATTTGCATAGGGAAGTGGTTCGCCATCGGTGTCTGTTATAATACCTGTGAGCGTTGTTTGAGCATTGAGTGTAAATGAAAGGAGAAGTAGGTGGAATAAGGTGAAAAAAATAATAGTTTTTGCCTTCATAAGGTGAATGTTTTTTTATTACAATTTGTGGTTTGTTTCGTGGTTTTGGGACGATGGGACGTTTTAAAAGGGGACGTTGTGGTTCATTGCTTGGTTTTGGGACGACGGGACGTTTTTAAAAAAGGGACGTAAGGGGACATTGTGGTTCATTACTTGGTTTTAGGAAGATGGGATGTTTTTTCAATTAATTAATTCGATAAAAAAATTAAACGTCCCTTCACGTCACATCGTCCCCTAACGTCCCTTCTTCTGCTGCTAAGAAGTACTGAACTTAACCAACTAGACCCGATAGTAGTGGTATCACTAAATTGCGTTGGCAAAAGGGTTTGGGTGGCTTGGTGATAAGAACGGATAGCGGGGAGACCCTTTACAATGAAAGAGTAATAACCGTTCTCTCCCAAAAATAATTGAGTGCCAAAATTAAAAAGTAGAAAAGGTAAATGGAAACCAGATTTTAGATGACTTGAAAAGAGATAGATAAGATTTTGTGAAAATAGAAAGAATTGAAAGGTATAAATGTTGTTTTTTAGGAATATCTGAATCTTTGAATGGCTTATTGATAAATTTTGATAAAAAAGACTTACTTTTAATCGAAAATTCCCAATATTTGATAAAATACTTATGAATAGTTCCCAAAAATCGCCTCAAAGCGCACAAGCTCGTTTATTTGAACTCATTAAAAATGTCTATAAATCCGAAGAACCATTGGCAAAAACGATTGCTAAAGTCTTGTCTATCAGCCTCAATAGCGCACATAGGCGTATTCGGGAAGAAACCGCTTTGACGTTGGAGGAATGTCAAAAATTGGCGCAATATTTTAACGTTTCTTTAGATAAAGCAGTAGATGTTTCGAGCAATAAGGCGATTGATTTTCATTTTGAGCAGTTTGATCAAGCCAATTTTAATGCGTATTTGGAGTTTATTGATAGGGAATTTGAACGGCGCAAGGCTTTTGATATGCAGCATACAACTTTGACCGCAAAAGATATTCCGTCCTTTTACTTTTTCTTGTATCCAGAGTTATTGGTCTTCAAGGCCTATTATTATGCACGAGTGATGTGGGACATTAAAGCATTTGCAGATGTGCCTTTTGACTATCATAATATTGCGAAAGTCTTGGAAATGTTGATACAAGATTTGAAACCAAAGGCTAAAAAAATAACAGAGTCTTATGTGCTTTTTCCCACCATTGAGATTTGGAATGAATATACGATTGACGGGCATTTACAACATATCAAATATGCTTGGGAAACGGACTACTTTGCCAATAAAGAAAATGCTTTGTTGATCTTAGAACGTACAGAAGATTTGCTTCGGCATATCAAAAAACAGGCGGTGTCGGGTCGTAAGTTTTTGGTCAATGGTGATGAAGAGGTTGGCGCAAAGTATGAGTTGTATTATTCAGAAGGTATACAGTTGGAAAATACGATTTTGACCACTTGGGATACGATTCAAAGCACATTTATTATTTACAATACAGGAGATTATTTGATTACCAGCAATGATGGTTTTTGTCGTCGGGTACAAACGTATTTGGAAAATATGAAAACTCGTTCAGGGCTTATCAGTAAGTTTTCTGAAAAAGAACGCAATCGTTTGTTTTCTAAAATGCAAAAGAAAATTGATAACTTGCGGAAGTTGATTGAGTTGGGATAAAACATGCAATGGTGAATTATGAATGATAAATTATAAATGCGGTTCTTTTGTGTTTTTCTTTTATCTGGAGCGAGCTTTCAGCTACTTCGTTGCAAAGGAAAGTCCCGCTATCCGCTCTTATAAATGCGCCAACGTTTTAGGTAGCCACCCATTGCATTTATACCGCTACTATCGGGGCTAGATCGTTGCAGTCTCAACCTATAGTAACTGAACCGTTTTAGAATTTTAAACTTAGACTATTGGACTTTGATTTGGCTAAAGACTGTCTTTTGACGATTGTGATTCCTGCTTACAACGAAGAAGCAGCATTGAGCATTTTTTTACCCAAAGCCATTCAACACTGTCAAGCCCAAAATTATCACCTCATTGTCGTCAACGACGGTTCTTCAGACAATACCAAAAAAGTAATCACCGATTTATTCAAAGAAACTACTTTTCAACTCATTCATCACAAGGTGAATAGAGGATATGGTGGAGCTATAAAGTCTGGTATAAATGCAACTAAGACACCTTACTTGATAACGATAGATGCAGACGGTCAACATCGTTTGGAAGACGTAGATAATTTGTTGGAACATATTCAAAAGACAGAGGCAGATTTAGTAGTAGGTAGTCGAAAGGATGCTGAAAATAGCAGTCCTTATCGCCAGTTGGGAAAGTGGCTTCTCCGCAATATTGCCAAAATCCTTTTACCTTTGCCCATCTATGATCTCAATTCGGGGATGAAAATATACGATACTTGTCTCGCCCAAAAACATCTAAAACTGTGTCCCAATTCAATGGCATTTAGCGACACCATTACCTTAGTTTTTGTGAGTGAACGCTGCTTAGTTTTAGAGCATCCCATAAAAGTAAATGAACGATTGGCTGGCAAAAGCACCATCTCAACAATGACTGCTTTTGAAACCCTCAAACAAATTTTGAATATCGTTATTTTATTCAATCCAATGCGGGTATTTTTTCCGATGGCTGTTTTTTTTATCGTCGTAAGTATTCTTTGGAGCATTCGTTTTTTATTGATGAAACGAGGCTTGAGCGTGGGAGCGATGTTAGGGATTACGACAGGTTTGATTTTCTTCTTTTTAGGTTTGATCGCCGAACAACTTTCGATTATCCGTAAAAACCAGAACTAGATGCTCTTTCTATTTTTGAAATATCTTTACCTAGCGATAGTCGCATTGATCTATGGAGTCGGAACCAAAAAACTGCTTCAAAAAATCTGGAAAGTTGAGTCAAAAACGCTATTATTTCCTTCCTTAACTATTTTGATGGGATTAGCAAGTATCACTTGTTTGGTTTCTTATCTTACTTTCTTGATTCCTATTAGTGGATTGGCCAATTTATTGATTTTATTGTTGGCATTGAGTCAAGTTATTTTTCTTAAAGAAGAAATTTTCGAGGAATTAGAATACTTGAAAAATGGAATCAAACAAACTTCCCTTCCACAAAAAATTATCTTCATTTATGGCTTGTTGTATATCCTATTTCTATCTGTCCAACAGACCTTGAGTATGGATGAAGGAGTCTATCATGCACAGTTTATTTTGTGGGCAGAAAACTATCCTATTGTCAAAGGCTTATCCAATATTTTGCCCAAGTTGGGATTTAATACACATTGGCATTTGACCAGTACCTTATTTAATTGGTCATTTTTAACGGGACAAGAATCCAATCAAATCAATGGAGTCTTGTATCTTTTGATGTTGGCTTTTTGTTTAAAAGGTTGGTCGAAAGAGTGGAAAGTCAGTAATCTTTTACGTTTATTGCTGTTGGTTTTTATTCATTATTCACCGCTTCATGTTTTTCATATCATTGCACCGAGTGCCGATACTTTTGTCATCTTTGTAGAGTGGATGGTATTTATTTTATTAATCGAAAAAATAGAAGAAAATACTTTTGATGTTATAGACCAAAGAGTTGTTTTTATCTTATTGATGTGCTGTTTTTTATTGACTGTTAAGTTATCTTCTTTGCCGATTGTCTTGGTGAGTTTGCCTTTTGTTTGGACTTTTTTGAAAAAACGACAATGGAATCAAGTAGGTTTATTAATAATATTGGGGTTGTTTTTTATTCTGCCTTGGCTGGGACGCAATGTTTATTTGACAGGTTACTTAGTTTATCCTTTTGAAAGTTTGGATGTTTTAAATGTGGATTGGAAAGTATCTTTGGAACAAGTTAAGAAGGAAGCAAAATGGATTCATGATGCAGGTTTTTTATTGGCGAAAGAAAGCCATAATAACGCAGTGATGCAACTTCCTTTTTGGGCTAAATTAAAGATATGGTTTTCAGAAAACTTGCATCTCAATGACCAATTAATGATAGCGTTTTTGATGATTTGTCCTTTATTACAAGTCTTTAGCTATTTGAGTAAAAGGACGATTTTTTATAGAAAGTCAAGCTACTTATTTTTGTGTTTAAGTTTATGGTTGGGCATCCTTTTTTGGCTAATACAATCACCCAATCCTCGATTTGGATATGGCTTTACGATTTTTACCTGTCTTGTTTCATTGGCTCCTTTTTTGATGTTTTTGAAGATTAGAAAGGAATTTTGGGTAACTTTATGTTTGGTGGGAGTCGTTGGCTTTCAAGTAGTCACCTACTTTTACTATCAGAAAAAAATGTCTTGGTTTTTGACAAAGGAATGGGTTGTTAAAAGTAAACCTAAACATTCTATTTTATGGATGCCGAAGCCTTATCCTAAAACAAAATCATCGAATCAAAATGGATTAAATTATGTACAGGGTTGGTGTTGGGATACAGACCTACCTTGTGTCAATAAGATGAATGAGGATGTAGAGAGGCGAGGTGAAGGCGTGGGAGAGGGGTTTCGACAAATAAAGTAATAAGTCAAATCCCCTTTTTAATTTTTTGTACTTTATAAGTTGATGAACCTGTTAATTGAGCCACCTTTTTGATAGTCATTCCTTCTTTTAATAATCCAATAATAGCTTTTTCGACTTTCTGTTCTGCTTTTTCGACTTTCTGTTCTGCTTGTTGGGCTATTTGTTCGACTTTCTGTTCAGCTTTTTCGACCTTTTGTTCCGCTTGTTGGGCTATTTGCTCTGCTTTTTGTCTTTCTTGCTCCGCCCTTTTTTGAGCTTTTTCAACTTCTTCTCGCATCACTTCTTTGCCTTGTAAAAAGCGAATATCTGTTTTTAAATCATATTCTATAGGCATATTGTTAATTTTTTGATTGATTACTTTCTGTAATTTACGGGTTTTTGACAAAATTTCCAACTGATTAACATATTTTCCAAAACGCAAGGGATCTTTTTCAAGTTCCTCGATCCTTTTAAATATTTTTTGAATAATCGTTTCAGATGACTGATTTTCAAAGTCCGTTAAGATGGCAAAAATGACTTCTTCCGCTGAATTAGATGCGATAAAATCCTTGTAAGACAGACTCTTAATATTGATTAAAGTATAAGCATAATTGAAGTTTCCTAACTTGATGGTATCCTTCATACTCATCTTTTTATTGCCAATATAGACCACATACTGTTTGACAGGCAGTTGATAAGTCCTTGTAAATTTGATAAAATATTCTGCCATTCTCCAAAGCATTTCAGGAGAGTTAGAGGACTGAAACTCTACATGAAGAAGATAAGGCTTCTCATTTTTGGGAAATATTTTGCGAACAAAATCTACCTTTCTTTGTACCGTTTTATTGAGGTCCTGCTCAATTAATTCATTTTTGACTTTTTGGAGATCAATCCCCGTAAGTTTTTGAATCAATGGAATATACAATTTTAGTATATTTTCACGAATAATGCTATCATAGTCTTGTGGAACCATAGGCTTTTTGTAGTTGATGTACATTTATACAATGTAACTCCAAGCCTTTTGCAAGTGGTTTTTCTCAGTTTTTTCAAAAATAAGTGAAAGGGAATTGATCTTTGGGTGTCTTCATGATGCTTTATTAGGAGCGAATGGTTCGGTACTTCGTCGTAATAGAAAGTCCCGCTGTCCGTTCTCATTCGTGTTGCCAACGTTTTTTGAAGCCAACGCTTCTACACGAATACCACTACCA
>JAHDBB010000677.1 GCA_020630635.1 Chitinophagales bacterium | reverse complement strand
AGAACGGATAGCGGGACTTGCCGTTACAACGAAGTACTGAACCCTTCGCTCCAAAAAAAATTTACTTTTACGATAAAAAATACTATATTTGCTTGGTAAAGTATCCTTAATATCTTTCCAATTTGTGTACAGATACTTTATTTTAATAGCTCCTTTTGATAATATATGAGTGAAGCACATACTACTTCACTAAAAGCTTTTGGGCTTCAACTTTCCCAAACAATCTCTTTATCTATAAGAAAGCACCCATTTTTTTACAGAGCAAACAATATGCTCTATCAATCATTTTGTATGGATTATAATACATCTCGTTCAACCCTTATTTTTAGGGAATATGGACGAAACATTCAAAGAATTGTAGATTATGCTGTCAGTTTAGAAGATGATGAAAGACGGCAAGAAGTCGTTGAGTATGTCATTGGTTTGATGGGACAAATGAATCCGCATCTTAAAAATGTTGAACAATTTCGACACAAACTTTGGGATCACCTCTTTATGATGTCACAGTTTAGATTGGATGCAGAAAGTCCTTATCCACCTTATGAGCCAGAACCAGAAGGACATGTTGCGCTTTTGCCTTATCCAAAATCAGACTTGCGTTTTAAACATTATGGCAAAAACGTTGAGCAGCTCATTGTGAAGGCCATTAGCATGGAAGATGAGGACAAAAAGCGAGAGTTTACCAAAGTTATTGGTAATTATATGAAGATGGTGTATAAAAACAATAACAATGATAGTGTAGATGATGAAACCATCCGTGAAGACCTTTATTTTCTATCCGATGGCAAGCTCCAATTGGATATTGAGTCGAATTTAGATCGTCTTTCTCGTTCTAATAGAAATAAGCGCAAGAAAAATATGCAAAATAACGATAGAAATCATCATCACAATAATAATCGTGGTGGCTATCGTCGTAACAATAATTATGGCAATAATTATGGCAACAATAATAATCGCAATAATTATGGTAATAATCGCAATAATTACGGCAATAATAATAACAATAATAAATACAGAAGATAACTATGGATCAAAACTCGTTTGAAGTCATTGGGGGCAATCCCTTAAAAGGAAGTATTGTTCCTCAAGGAGCTAAAAACGAAGCATTACAGGTATTGTGTGCTGTATTGCTTACCGAAGAAAAAGTGACGATCTCTAACTTACCCAATATCCGAGATGTCAATTTTCTTATTCAACTACTCAAAGATTTGGGCGTAAAAGTCAAAAAAAATAGCAAATATAGTTATACGTTCCAAGCCAAAGACATCAACTTAGCTACCTTAAAAAAGGCAAGTTATCGGGCAAAAGCCAGTAAAATACGGGGTTCTGTCATGACATTGGGTCCCTTGCTCGCTCGATTTGATGAAGCCTATGTTCCCAAACCAGGAGGTGACAAAATTGGTCGAAGACGAATTGATACCCACCTTTTAGGTTTTGAAAAACTAGGTGCAACTTTCGACTATAACATAGATGAAAATGTATTTGCCATCAATTCAAAAAATTTGAAAGGCACTTACATTCATTTGGAAGAAGCATCTGTGACGGGAACAGCTAATGTGGTCATGGCAGCCGTTTTAGCCAAAGGTACAACGACCATTTACAATGCCGCTTGTGAGCCTTATCTCCAACAACTTTGCAAAATGCTCAATGGTATGGGCGCAAAAATATCAGGAATTGGTTCTAACCTTTTAAAAATTCGAGGTGTCAAAACATTGGGCGGAACGGAACATACTTGTTTGGCAGATATGATTGAGGTTGGCAGTTTTATTGGCTTGGCAGCTATTACCCAATCTGAAATCACGATCAAAAACGTCGGTTATGAGCATTTGGGCATTATCCCAAGTACCTTCCAAAAATTGGGTATCCACATGGAGTTAAAAGACGATGATCTTTATATTCCTGCACAAGAAAGTTATAAAATCACTAAGTTTATTGATGGATCGATTTTGACGATAGCCGATGCGCCTTGGCCTGGCTTTACTCCAGACCTTTTAAGTATTGTTTTAGTGGTCGCCACGCAAGCCAAAGGCAGTTTGTTGATTCACCAAAAGATGTTTGAAAGTCGTCTGTTTTTCGTCGATAAGCTCATTGATATGGGCGCACAAATCATTCTTTGTGATCCACATAGGGCGGTTGTCATTGGATTGGATCGTTCCCAAGCCTTGCGAGGCATTCAGATGTCTTCGCCTGACATTCGAGCAGGGATTTCGCTATTGATGGCGGCTTTGTCGGCGGATGGAAAGAGCGTGATTAGCAATATTCATCAGATTGATAGAGGCTATCAGGATATTGATAAGCGACTCCGAAAGTTGGGAGCGGATATTAAGAGAATCTAATGAGATTTAAGAGAATCAAATAGATAAGGACCATCATAATTTTTTTATGGTGGTTTTTTTATTGGTGAATTTTAAAAGTTCATAGTTGGACAGTCGATAGTGTGGTTCATTTTGTGATTTTTCGGTTCTTTCGTCGCTTCATCCTAAAGAATGAAGTAAAACGTATTTTGTTTCTTAGGAGCGCAAGGTTTGTGCTTCGTCGTGTTGGGAAGTCCCGCTATCCGCTATTATGGCGAAGCTTTGCAAAACCTCTTTGCCTTTCTTTTCGCCATAGCCGCTACTATCGGGGCTAGATTGTTGAGGTCTTGACTTCTTAGTGCCAGTCAGGTAAAAGTTATTACCAATTATCTTCATTGATAAATTCAATATTTTTAGCATCTAAATGTTGGAGGAAAATTTCTAAACTTGGATTATCTGCATGGTGTTTGGAAAGTTTTCTATGCTTCTGATAAGGCTTCACTATTGTTCTATAATAGACAGGCTTTTTCTCGTCAATTGTAAAACCTTCTTTCTTTTCCAATATTTGATTGAGCGTATCTAAACAATTAGTTGTTTTACTTTTACGTTTATCTGTATAATACAAAGGTAATAGCCAACATTCAATTGCATTGACAGCAATGGCAAAAATGATTCGATCTTGATTTTTTTCGTAAAAGTTTTTTCCGATGACTTTAATGAACTTGTCAATGACTTTGTTGATTTGAG
>JAHDBB010000053.1 GCA_020630635.1 Chitinophagales bacterium | reverse complement strand
AAAGGAGTCCATTCATATAAATCAATCGGATTGCTTCATTACTTGGTTAGCAATCTGATTGAAACGACTTACCCTTTCTTTTTTTACAATGAGGGTATTTTTGGCAAACAGTCAAAACACACAGAAAATGGTTCTAAAAATGGTCAAAAAGAACTAAAAAAAGTGACCATGCGACCATCTACGATGCATCCTTTCACCTAACCCCATTTTTCACCCGATGATAAAGATAATACCACAAAGTAGGATGATACCAAAGCTGACTTTTAGCACTTTGCGCCTCTTGCGTTTTCAAAGCATCATTCATAAAATCAGCAACAACTTGTTCCATCAATCGGATACCTTCACCCATCTGTAAATAAGTATAGGTAACAAAATTATCATTTGAAGTCGGAGAGATGTTTTTTTGAAGCAAAATGTTGCCTGTATCAATACCGCTATCGACCAGATGGACCGTTACCCCACAGTTTTCCCGATCCTGATTCGCCATCGCCCAATATCCTCCATGCACCCCTCGATATTGTGGAGTAATACCAGCGTGCGTATTGACAAAGGTTGTGTCGATACAATTCAACACCTTTTTAGAAATAATGCGAGTGCCATTAACGATAATAAAATCAGGCTTTTCTTTTTTCAAAAACTGAATGCAATCTTTGGAGTTAACAGATGAAACATTTTTGATGATAGAGGAAGGGATCGGCGTACCATCTAAATCAAAACTTTCCTTAATTTCACGAAGTCTTTTTTGAGAAGTCCTTTCAAGGAGTTTGGGAACACTCAATTGAAAAAGCACTTGACCCAAGACTTTGACGAATCCCATTTTTTTCATTCTCCTTTGAAGAAACTTTTTTCTATCGACTCTTTCTTCGATAACCACACTTGAAATAGGAAAATGCTTCTGAATACTATTGTATATAAAGGTTGAGGAAGGTCCGCCTCCTGTAAGCATCATTATTTTTTTAGCCATTGTATTTGGATGATTTTAAAAGGTCGGATAAATCACTCATGGTTAGACTTTCAAATCCAAATTGAGCATTAAGCGAAACATAGTGTTTGAGAATTTTATCCAGAAAAAGAAAGTTCTCCTTTTGATGGATACCAAAGTTGTGAGGATGCCACCAAAGATGATAGACCTTTTGATGTTGGGCAGCATAAGTCATGCTTTTTAAAATCCTTCTCAATCTCAAAGGTTCCAACACTTTCAATCGGGTAGAGTAGGGGCGCAAAAATCGACTGGAAGGTATATCATACGGTTCTTTTTGGGCGATTTCCTCCAAGTTATAACAATGATGACCCGAAATATTGAGGTAGGCATCCAATAACCGAAAAGCTCTTTTAAACAAACTTTCCTCTTCGCCTTTAGCTGCCTGATGAAACCATACTCTTTCATTGCCTCTATAAGAACCAAGACCCAATTCTTTGATAATGGCTACATATTCATCATTAAATTGATTGCGTGGAAACACTAAACTTTCTAAGGTGATTCCTTTATGTTGGGCGATTTTGATGGCTGCCAAAAGATCATTTCTAAAATCTTGTTGGGTTTGTCCTTGTTCCAAACAGTAATAATGAGAAAAAGTATGGGTAGCGATTTCTTGATTGGGATATTGACGAATGATCTCTATTAATCGAGAGGCGAAATGATATTGATCATCGTCTTCATGAGATTTGACTAACTCAAAATGACCATTGTATGGAGAAAGATTGGGGTCAATATAATTGGGCTTTTGAGAAGGCGTATATTCGATTAATTCTTTTTTGGTGGAGGCAAATAAAAATCCTACTGTTGCAAAAGTCGCTCTTACGTTATGTTCTTCAAAAGCTTGCAATAGTTTGGGTAAAGCTTCCCAGACTCCTAAGATATTCTGATCATACGTTTGAGACATTTCCTTATCTCGAACTCCCCACAGTAGTTCAAAATCTAATGAAATGATAAATTTTCCTGTATGCTTCATTTTCGTTGTTACGGCATTGGTAATGCTGTAAATTTAGTGCTTTTCTTGTCTTCTTTCAAATAATGATAGCATAGGTATTTCTAAGCATCTAATTGTTGATATGTTTTAACACAGTTTAGGCAACGTTTTTAATTTTCTCTTCGTTACATTTGATGTAAACAAAGTTGGAATTTTTTTAAGAAAATATATATCTATCTTCCAACTATTCTAAATGCTGACCGTCACTAAGTGTAGTGTCCAAAACCAACTAGACCCGATAGTAGTGGTATCACCAACGTGTTGGGCTGAAGGGTTTGGGAGGCTTGGTGATAAGAACGGATAGCGGGGAGACCCATTACGACGAAGCATTAGACCTTTCTCTCCAAAAAGAAAAAATCACAAAATGAAGAGAAAGTCACTTGTTACTATCAACAGGTCACTCCAAAAAACTCAAAAATGTTCCTTATGAAAAAACTTTTTACGCTCACACTTTTATTTCTTAGCCTATTAGGACAATGGGCAATGGCACAAGATATTTCTGTCAATCCTAATGAAGGGCGACTGGGCGAGTTTCTGCCTGTTACAGTGGTCGGTGAAAATACCAACTTTACCCAATTTTCGCAAGGGTCACAAGCCATTTGGGTTTATCTTCAACAAGGAAGTTCGACCTTAATCACTTCGTATAATACCGTAGTTGAATCTAATACGGAAGCAACGGGTTCTTTTTATATTCCAGCCAATGCAGAAGGAGGCTATTATGACCTTGTTTTTGGAGACGCACAAGGGTTTCCTATTTATGCAAGCGAGGATGCTTTTGAAGTATTGCTTCCTTCTTTGGTGACAGTCGATCCTGAAGGGGCAAGTCGAGGACAAACGCTTGATGTCAGTTTGATCGGTAATAATACGGTCTTTACACAAGGCAGTATCACAACCGCTTGGTTTATGCAAGGTTCTAATACAATTTATAGTAATAGTGTAGAGGCTACAACGGATGAAATGGCGATTGCTAATTTCCAAATTCCGATAGATGCCGAATGTGGTATTTATGATACGTATGTAAATTATGGTGCCAATAGTGATGTGACAATCAGTAAAACAGGTAGTTTTTCAGTGGCTTGTATGAGTCAAATCAATGGCTCCGTCTATTTTGATGAAAACACCAATAATGAATATAATTTTGGAGAAGGTGGTGTGCCACAAGCTAAAATCCATGTCATGCCAGGCGATTTTCTGATTACAACAGATGCCAATGGTTACTACTATTTAGATGTAGAACCAGGTGATTATACACTTACCGTTATTCCACCCGACTATTATACTGCACAATATCCAAGCATTGATATTACGATTGATGAAATGGGACAGATTGAGTCACAAGTTGATTTTGGCTTGATGGCACAAGCAAACATTCACGATTTGCGTGTTCAAATAGCTAGCGATCAAAGCATTTCAGAAGCTAGTAAAAATTATTGGATTACCTTGAAAAATGTAGGAACGACTCCCCTGAATGCAACACTTAAAGTTTCCGTAGATCCATTGGTGAATATTGAAACCACTAGTATTTCTCCCGACCAATTTGATGCACCAACCACAGGACAAGAACTGACTTGGGAATTGGAAGATTTTGTAGGAACAACTGATATTTTCTTACAAGCCTTTTTGTTAGAAGCTGAATTAGGTACGCCAATTATTTCAAAAGTGGAAGTTCTTACTACAGAAGAAGACATGACTCCTGAAAATAACGAGGAAATTTTGGTAGAAGAAGTAACAGAAGTGAGTGAATCTAATGAAAAAATGGCAACTTCTTCGGGCGACATCTTAGAGGATATGGTGCTTTTAGAAGATGAACTCATTTATACCATTCATTTCCAAAACACCAGCGATGAAGAGGTCTCGAATCTTATCATTGAAGACCCGATTGATGCCAATTTAGACTTAGCTACTTTTGAAGTGATTGGCGCAAGTCATGCCTATATTTATTCTTTTAAAGACGATTATAGTGTTGTTTTTGAATTTAATGATATTAACTTGGCTCCGAGCAACATTACAGAACATTTAAGCAAAGGATTTGTTAAGTATAGTATTGCACCTAAAGAGAATACACCAGAAAACACGATTGTGCAAAATACGGGTTACCTTCGATTTGATGACAATGAGCCTATTTCTACCAACACAACAGAAAATACGCTCGTTGAAATGTTCTTTACCTCTTTGAGTAGTTTACCAAAGGTAGATGGAAAAGTGAGAGCCGTCCCCAATCCTGTTACGGACAAGACGGAGTTGATTTTGGATGAATACGATTCAGCACTTTCTCAACTCAATATTTATTCATTGGATGGTCGTTTGGTTCGTTCTCAAGATTTGACCAATGTCCAACGCATCTTTATTCAAAGAGAGGATTTGAAATCAGGAGCTTATCTTTATGAAGTGATCGGTTCTAAGATTTATACAGGCAAGTTGGTTGTCAATTAAAAACAAGAAGAATTTATTATATTATAGGGAGTATCCGTCAAGTCTTTGGATTTTGGCGGATTTCTTTTTTTTGGAGCGAAAAGTTAGGAGCTTCGTCGTGTTGGGAAGTCCCGCTATCCGTTCTTATAAATGCAGCCAAGCTCTACCGCAAGTCTTTTTGACTTGTGGTGCAAAGCCATTGCATTTATACCACTACTATCGGGGCTAGATCGTTATGGACAGAACTTCTTAGTGTCAGTTTTAGTGCTTTATATCTTAATCCTAAAGAATGAAGTAAAACTCTTTTGTTGTTCTATCGTTTATCTTGTGCCTTTTCCAAGTTTTCGATATACAGATTTAAGTTAGGATCTTTGTTTTTCTTTCCCAGATTTACTGCCCTTTGATAATTCTCAACGGCTAGTTTCAACTTTCCATTTAAGGCTAAGGCTTCGGCATAACTATCATATACATTAGCTGAATGAGAATGTAATATGGTATTTGCTTTAAAGATTACTTCTGCAATGGGCGATTTTTTATTTTTTTGAAGCATTTCATAGCCCATCCTATTCACAGATGCTTCATTGACCAATCCCAATTCATAGCATTTTTTTATTTGATTAATGACCAATGTATCAGACATGTTGGGAGTATAAGATAGCAGCGTAGAGTCCATTTCTTGCAAGATCATCTCATATTTTTCAATCAACTTTGATCTACGTTTTTTCCCTTCAATTTGTGCCAACTCCATTGCTTTATTAAGAGCTTCTTCACTCGTTGTTTCGATATGTGGTATAACCCCAACTTTCTCCCAACTTTTTTGGGTTACAACATTGATGGTTTCCCAAGTAGCAACCTGTACCATAAATTGATTGGAAACCCGAAAATAATTAGAGCCATTACCAGCCCCTACGGTTGTTTGGCCAATGATGGTCGCTCTATTAAGATGCTTTAAAATATAGGCAAAGGATTCGGCGGCTGATCCCGTTCCTTCATTGACCAAAACAAAGATGGGAATATCTGTCAGTTTTTTTTCTGGCAGACTTTCAGCAGTGCTTATACTTCTTGATCTATCTTGATATCGACAATAATATTCTTGGAGTAGCAAAGATTCTTCTTCAATAAAATAACTTACCAAAAAAGCGACAATTTCTTCAAAGCCACCAGGATTATCCCTTACATCAATAATTAAAGCATCAGTATGTTGTAACAATTGTAACGAAACATTGACCATTTCCTTTGCTTCTTCAAAGAATTTCCATTTGGTAAAGTGCTTGATTTTTAAATAGCCAATATTGTCTGGTAAGAGTTTATTTTCGACATAACCATAATTACTTAACTCGCCCCATTTATCTAATTTGGTAGAAAGGATAGATTCTTGTGGTAACTGTTTTTTTAAATCATAAAAGGCGGACATATGGTCGTCATTGCTTACCTCCAAGAAGTCTTTTGTTAATTTTTTACCCAACTCTTCATAAGTCAAACGATCATAGCTTCCCTCTCTTTCTTGTGCTTTGATAAAGTTTCCCATCTTTATTCCCATTTCTTCAGAAATATATTTGTGTTCAACGATGGTCGCAATAGAATCAATCAATCCAGTCAATTCTTGCTTATCAACAATGTGTTTTTCAGAGGATTGAAGCTGACTATAAAGAGGATTTAGGAGACTGTTGAGTAAAAACAGCAATAGGATGGATAGCCTTTTCATGGTTTTGAGTCTTTTCATTTTTATAAAAATTTGATAATAGATCCCAAAATTAAAAGACTTATTTTAATAAAAATAGAATGATTTTAGCTTTTTGAGCATATAAAAAGCAGGAAGGAGTCAAAGAGTAATGGTTTAGTATTTGCGAAAATCTTTGGGCAAAAAACCTGTATTTAATTTGAAATTTCTGATAAAATGACTTTGATCAGCAAAGCCACAATGAAAAGCTATTTGAGAAAGAGATTCATTAGAAGTCTTAATGAGTTCAATACTTTTTTCAATTTTCAGTTTACGTCTATATTCTCCAAGCGTGCAGCCAAAATACTTTCTAAAGTTTTTGGAAATGGTTACAGGATGTATTTTGAGTGTTTGAGCCATCTCTGAAAGGGGCATTTCTGCTTCCCAATTATCTCTTAGCAATTGATGTAAATGATCTATCCACTTGGGTGGATTATTATTAGAACTTTTTTCTGATTTAGAGACTAATTCGAGCAACAAAGATTGTATTGATAAATAACTTTCCTTTTCATTGATTAACATTTCTTGCTGCATTTTTAAAATCAATGATTTCGTATAAAATCCTTTTTCAATAGCTTCTTTTATTTGAAATTCTGTATAGTTGTATTGCTTCAAAAAATCTTCACTAATTTCAATATTGATACTTTTAGATATAGGTTGTGTGGTAATCCAACGATGCTCTTCATCTGAATGATAAAAGAAAATGCTTCCACTTTTTTTAGCATATTTGGTGGTGTGTTTGGTATCTACTTTGCCTCCTTGAAATACTAAACATATATGTAGGTTTTCGTGAGAATGCCAATTAGGGTTATTTTTCTTATTAGAATATACTGTATTTGTGATAATGACACTTTCTGTCTTTATCTGTTGGATAATTTCACCAGAATATTCCCCCATGCTTAATATTTGCATAACGTCAGATTTTGTCTTGTAATTGAGAATTGTTGCATCGTTAACGCACAAAATTCATCGCTTTCACCTTATCATTTTCTACCTCATAGATCGCCACCGCACTAAAATTACGCCCATTCGCAGTAATGTATTCTTCATCAATTACAATATTACCGATAACAATACGATTTTTGATGTCACAATGCAAGTCGGTTACTCTGGCAAAAAAGCCTTTAAAATTTTCCCGTAGTTTTTCTTGACCTTCATAGCTCAAAGTGTTCGGATAATTATAGACTTTTATATCCTCTGCAAAAGCATCCACAAACGCATCTAAATCACGTTTATTGTATGCCTCTAATTGTCGTTGAGCCGCTTTTTCAGCTCCTACATCCTCCCTTTTAGGACCTATAAATGTCATGCTTTTTATCTTTCCATTTTCAACTTGATAAATAGCTGCCTGACGATACGTTTTACCATTCATAGAAACTTTTTCTTCATCAATGACAGATTGTCCAATGACGATTCTTTTAACGACCTCTACTTTAGTATCTGACGTTTTAGCAAAGAATCGTTCATAGCTATTTTTGAGTTTAGTATTGCCAACATACATGGTATCATTGGGATAATTACGGACGACTACATCATCAGAAAAACAAGCAGCAAAATGATTCAAGTCGGATCGGTTAAATGCTTCGACTTGTTGTTGAATAATAGAAGTAGGGGAAGGGATAGAAACCATTGCAAAATATTTTGAGTTAGGGCTTACTGCCATTCTTGAGATTTCGGTTATTTTCTCTTCTTCAAATTGATGAAAGAGACTCCATTCTGTATCCATTTCAGGATTAAAACGCATGATTTTATTTCCATCAGGGATCAATATTGTGCCATCATTCAACCAACACATATCCTGTACTTTTGGGGGTAAAGGAATGATTTGATCCATTTCTTTGGTTAATGGATTCAGATGTTTGATAATTCCCTTTTCTTCTTGACTGATAAAACTGATTAAATTGGAGTTAGGGATTTTATGTAAAGAACGGCCTACATTTTGAGCAACAGTCTCATGTGTTTGATCTTTAAGATTCGAGATGACCAAGTCCATTTGATTATCTACTAAAACCGTATGGACGATTATATAGTCATCATACCAAACATGATAGCCCACCACCAAATCTTTCAACAGTTCTTTTGCTTGTCCAGTAGCCAAGTCGATTTGATATAATCGTTGTAGTCCGCTAGTGTCTAAACGAATGGCAGAAATAGCTTCTTGATTGGGAATTTTCAAAGGGGAATACTCGCTTCCAATATCTGTTTGAGTAATCCAAAAATTTGATTGAGTTTTTATATCGTACTTAGCAACATCCGTTTGATTATTTTTAGTTGAAGCAAACAGAAGGGTATGGTCATCATAAAAGGAAGGTTGGTTGTCGTAGCCATTATTTTCAGAGATGTTTTGGAGATTGACCAGTGCATTATCCCTATATTCCAATAAGTAAACTTCTGTATTGGGTTGTGAAAATAAGGTCGTATATAAACCCCAAAAGATGAGGTAAATGAGTTTTTTCATAAACTCAAATATACGCTAATTTTACTACTATGTGAAGTAATTATCTAATTTATTATCAAGAAAAAAATGATGCATTTGTGCCATTGCTTGATGGGGATTATAAACATCGAAATCTCCCAATTTTTGAGCGTTAGCAATAGCATTCTTTAGGTGAGGCTTTAGTTTTAAGTAGATGTCTTGATTTTGTCGAGTAAAAAACTTTTCATTCTTGATATAATCGGGGATGTATTTTTTGAGACGTTTGATAGTAGTATCACAATTTTTAAAATACTGTGAGGTACATTCAAAATGTAAAAGAAACCAAAATTCAAGACAAGGTGCATTGACGATAACGACCACGTTGGGAAATCTTTTCTCTATTTGTATGCGATATTTTTCAAACTCTTGTATCGGCGTTTCAGTACCTTTCTTCGCTTTTTTAGTTTCCTCAATTAGTGTGTCAAAATCAAGTATCCAAAATACTTTATCGTTATTTTCTGATGCTTCTAATACATATTGATATTGTTTGTGTAAGGTTTTTTTGGTTGGTAAATCAGGCTTGATATTGATTCGTAAATTCCTTTCATTTCTTTTGAGCATATTAAAATACCAAACTTCTGTTTTGCCATCTACGATCATAGCAAAGGTTTTTCGTTTGGGAGGTAAATTTCTTCTTTTTCTTCTTGCCATTACTCAAAATTTAAATAGATGTCTCCTAAGTTTGGTACACCACCTAGTCTTCCACTTTTATAAGCATTGAGTCTATTGGTCGTATCTCGGATAGATGAACTGTCAAAATCAGCAAGTGAATATACTTGGGTGGCAGAGGATGCTGTTTTATCTGTAATCCAAATGGCATCATCTCTAAAAATATCTTTGTTATTGAGAATTTCACGATTGTGAGTCGTCGCAATAAGCTGTGACTTTTGAGCATTTTTTAAAAAAGATAAAATGAAATGTTGGTATAAATCAGGATGTAAAGAGGACTCTAATTCATCAATTAAAAAAGCAGTAGATTTATGGATTAATAAACTTAATATACCTCCAAAAACATAATATCTTTTAGTTCCTTGCGACTCTAGTTCATAAGGTAATTGGTAAGAAACGCCATCAACAGTATGTTCAAATTGTAAATTAGTTGATTTTAGCTTTTCATTGGTGGTAAGAATTTTTAAAAGTTTATTGGGTAAATTATTTTCCTCTTCTTTAATCAAGATATCAGATATATTGAAATCGGCTGTTCTTAAAATATTAATGATATTGGCTTTTTGTATATTGGAGTTGAGAATATTATTGGTAATATAGTTGTAAAGGTCAGTTTCACTATAAATTAAGCTACTAAGATAATTTTTAAACCAATAAGTTATTTCTTTTAATTCATGAATATTAACATTGGTTTTTAAGTAACCTCCTAAAACAGTATTATTCCATAATGTGTTGGATTCTAAAGTTTTTTGAGCTGTTTTGTCTATTTTGATTTTACTGCCAAAAGTGATGGTGGTGAATTGTTCTGAAAGGTTGGTTTCTCGCTTAAATACATTGGCTTTATTGGGATGGTAGTAGTAGAGAGCTTCTTTGACAATAGCCTGTTTGAAAAATTCGACTTTGTAGAAGTACTTTATTTGATTTTGTATAAACTCAATGGATAGAGTGGTATTTTTTTGTGGTGTTGTAGGATTAAAAAGGAAAGGCTCAAAATTAAATATTTCTGTTTTTTTTTCTTTGGGTTCTAATACCAAATCTCTTAGAAAATTAAAAGCTTGTAGTAGAGTGGTCTTACCAGATGCATTGGCTCCATAGATCAAAGCAACTTTTAGGATTCTTTGCTTTGATGTTTTTATAATGTAAAAATCCTCTAAATGTTGAGAGTTTTCTGCTTCAAAAGATAAGGTTTGTTCATCTTTGATTGAACCAAAGTTGCTAACACTAAAATTTAATATCATTTTTGCTCTGAAATTTGTAGTTTAATGGCAAATTAAAGATAAAAAATGATAAATAAAAGGTTTTTATGTTGAATTTTGTAACTTGCTTACATATTTGTGTGTAGTTTACTCATTTTATAGAACATTTTCTAAACCCACTCCACCAATTTCCTTTCTCCTTTCTCTCGAAGATGTACAGGAATATGATCTAAAATCTCATCTTTCAATAAATTAATCAGGCGTTCTTTTAGGAAACTTCGATGAACTACTAAACTGACTTCTCGGACAGGTTCGGGTGTTTTGAATTGTCTGATATATTTCTTTTTGATTTCTTCCATCGTCATCATAGCGAGTTCGGGTAAGAAGGTAAAACCATATTGATTTTCAACGATGCGTTTAAGGGTTTCAAGACTTCCACTTTCAAACTTTAGCTGGTTTTTACTTTCTGCCAATAGTTGGTCGGCACAAATGTTAATTGCTTGGTTGCGAAAACAATGCCCTTCTTTGAGTAGCCACATCTCGTTGATATTTAAATCGTCAAAGGCGACTTTGACCTTTTTGGTTAAAGGATGGTTGGTGGACATATAAACGACGAAGGACTCATAAAAAAGTGGGGTTTCGATCAAGTTTTTTTCATTCAAAGGAGTCACTAATATCCCTAAATCCAACTCATCATCATTGAGTTTTTTGATGATGTGTTCTGAAATCAATTCTTCGATTACTAAGTTGACTTGTGGATATTTTTGGATGAAGTCGGTAATAAAAAGAGGCAATAAGTAAGGACTTAAAGTTGGAATCACTCCTAAACGTAACTCACCTTTGATT
Source organism: Chitinophagales bacterium (assembly GCA_020630635.1). Classification (GTDB taxonomy): domain Bacteria; phylum Bacteroidota; class Bacteroidia; order Chitinophagales; family UBA2359; genus JAHDBB01. Next base: position 7,664 of record JAHDBB010000053.1, on the reverse strand, counting down.
TCGTCTTTCTCATCATTGATGACATCTTCTATTTTTTTGAGACTTCGTAATCCTATCTTGGCTTGGGCAATGATTTTACGACCAATATCGGTGGTCATCACAGGTTTTTTGCTTCTATCAAACAAAATGACATTGAGTTCCTCCTCCAATTTCTTGACTTGCATACTCAAAGTGGGTTGGGTAACAAAACAGCTTTTAGCGGCTCTGGCAAAGCTTCGATGCCTATCTACTGCAATCACATATTCTAATTGTACAATGGTCATACTCATATTTATCAATAATGTCTATTCAAAGATAGGCAATTATCAGTTTTATCTATGTTTTCTACTCAAATACCATTCCAAGTATCTTTTTAATGACCAACTCACTAGGGCTAGGTAGTAAAAATAACAAAGAGTAGGTATTTTTTTCGGTTATGTATAGGTATTGTCTAAGAATAGGTGGCTTTTTACCTTTGCGAAAGGAAAAATTGGGTTGGGACGATGGATGTTCGTGGTGTGTAATTGGTTTTGGGACGAGGGGACGTTTGCGGTTCTGTTCTTAGTTTTGGGACGAGGGGACGTTTTTGGTTCATTACTTGGTTTTGGGGCGATGGGACGTTTGTGGTTTTGGGACGATGGGACGTTTTTGGTTCATTACTTGGTTTTGGGATGACGGGACGAATTTGATTTTTAATCTTACTCAATATTTTGTTTTATTGAAAGGTAAGCGTCCCCTAACGTCACATCGTCACTTTACGTCCCTATGTTTGGAACTAAGAAGTACTTTCCTTAACCAACTAGACCTGATAGTAGTGGTATCACCAACGTGAATTGGCTTCTGACCACAAGTCAAAAAGACTTGCGGTAGAGGGTGGCTTGGTGATAAGAACGGATAGCAGGGAGACCCATTGCGATGAAAGAGTAATAACCGTTCTCTCCAAAAGAAAAATTAGATGAAATGACAACAAAAAATGCCTCTTTACTTTTATTATGTATCCTATTTGTAGGAGTTTTTAGTGCCTGTCAAGAGGATGAACCAGATGACATGGTAGATGCTTATACTATTCCGACTACTTATGACTTTGATAATGTAAGTTACTCTGGACAAACACAACGTTTGGCGATGCTTTGGGAAATGAAAAATTACATGGCAACCTCTCAAACATCAGGAGTGGCTTTGGATGTCGCAAAATTGAAAGCAATGTTTGCTAATGAAGCAGGTGCTGGATGGGATGGAGAATATGAAGAGTCAAAACAATTGCAAGGCAAAACGGAGGAATCTGCACAAGATGATTTGGTGACTTTATTAGAAGAATTGGCAGTAGTTAGTCAAGCTACAGAAGCAGGAAGTGATGGCGTTTCAGGAGTCATCGTAAGTACAACCAATCCTGATAAACAATACTTGATTGGTGCGGATGGATTGGATCACGCACAAGTCATTGAGAAAGGCTTGATGGGAGCATGTTTGTATTATCAAGCAACAGCGGTTTACTTTGGTGACGGTAAAATGGATGTGGATAATGTAGAAGTAACTGATGGAAAAGGAACAGAAATGGAACATCATTGGGACGAAGCCTTTGGATATTTTGGTGTACCTATTGACTTTCCAACAAGTACGGATGGTTTGGTTTTCTGGGGGGATTATGCTAATAAACGCAATGCGCTTTTAGATTGTAACCAACCTTTGATGGAAGCCTTTTTGAAAGGACGTGCTGCCATTTCCAATGATGATTTGACGGCTAGAGATGCAGCCATTACAGATGCTCGCCAAGAGTGGGAACGTATTGCTGTAGGTTCTGCTTTACACTACATCAATGAAGGAATTGAAAAATTTGATGATATGGCGATTCGTGGTCATGGGATATCAGAAGCAGTTGGATTTATTTATGCTTTAAGATTTAATCCAGATCGTATAATTTCTTTGGATCAAGTAGATGAGTTGCTTACGTTGATTGCAGGTGCATCGGATTTTCCCAATATGGATTTATACAATATAGTGGTTGATGACCTTAATAGTGCAAAAGATAAATTGGCTGGTTACTACAACCTTGACGATATAAAAGATGAATTATGAAACAGTATAAAATACTTTTTGCGACTTTATGGATTGCTTTATTCAGCATTCTTTCTTGTAAAGATGATGATAATGATCCCTGTGATATTGAGTTTGACCAAAAAGCGATGTTTGAAAATATAGCAGACAATCTCATCGTTTCAGAGTATAAAAATTTATTGGATGAAACCACTCAATTAGTCAATACCAGTAATGCGTTTATAGAGTCGCCCAATGAAGCTAATTTTACAGCTCTTTCAGAAAGTTTTTTAGAAGTTTATACCCATTGGCAAAGAGTCGCTCAATATGAGTTTGGTCCTGCCGAAGAAATCTTTTTGCGAAACAATATCAACAATTTTCCCGTCAATGAAGAAGCCGTAAATGCAAACATTGAATCGGGAAATTATAACTTAGATGATCCCAATACTTTTGACAAAGGCTTACCTGCTTTAGATTATGTTTTGTGGGAAAAATCTACCCCAGAAGTCATTGCTTTATTTGAGGCGGAAGACAGCAAACATGCCGCTTTTTTACAAGCGATTGTTCAAGATATTGACGCAAAAATCAATACTGTTTATGATGGATGGATCAACGGTTATCGAGATACATTTGTCAATAATACAGGAACAGCCACAGGTTCATCTTTGAGTTTGCTTTTGAATAATTTTAATGAACATTATGAGTTGCTCAAACGGGATAAATTGGGAGTTCCTTCGGGAGCGATTTCGACTTTGGGTTTTACTTATCCCGAACGAGTAGAAGGTTATTATTCCAAGATTTCAGGTTTTTTACTCCAAAACGCCTTAACTTATGCCAAGTTATTGTATGTCGGAAACGATGGTTTAGGTTTAGATGATTATTTGATAGCAGCAGATGCTCGCAAAGATGGTGAGTTGTTAGACGATCTGATCCAAGCACAATTTACCGCAGCAATTAGTGCTGTTGCGAGTTTAGACGAGTCTCTCTCGCAGGTCATTGAAAATGATAACGATTTAGTTATAAATGCTTATTCGGAAGTCTCCAAGCAACTGGTGAATATCAAGACAGATATGCCTTCAGTTTTGTGTGTGTCGATCACGTATATAGACAATCCGAGCGATTCTGATTAGTGTTTATTTGATTAGGAGCGAAAGTTTGGGTACTTCGTCGTAACGGCAAGTCCTGCTATCCGTTCTTATCGCCAAGCTACCCGAACCCTTTAGCCAACGCAATTTGTCGATACCACTACTATCAGGGCTAGTTGGTTGAGGACACAACTGCTTAGTACCAGAAAAAAGTGACATAAAGGGACGATGTGACGTGAGGGGACGTTCTTTTTTTATTAATCGACTTAATTGATTTCTAATAAGAAAAAACGTCCCGTCGTCCCAAAACCACGAAACGAACAGTAATAACGTCCCCAACCCACGAAACGAACCGAAAAATGACTCATCCCATTTCGATAGCTCCTTTAGTAACTTTCCGCATACTATTTGGAGCATTAATGTGTTTTGGAGCCTTGCGTTTTATGTGGAATGGATGGATCGAAAAACTCTATATTGAGCCAAAATTCTTTTTCAAATTTTACGGATTTGAATGGGTCAAAGCCCTAGACACAACAGGCATGTATCTAATTTACATCCTGATAGCAGCAAGTGCTTTTTGTATATCTATCGGCTTATTTTACCGAATAGCCATTGTTCTTTTCTTTATTGCGTTTACCTATGTCGAATTGATTGATGCGACCAACTATTTAAATCATTATTACTTAGTTTGTCTATTGGCATTTCTACTCATTTTTTTGCCAGCCAATCGAGCCTTTTCATTCGATGTTTGGCGAAATCGAAGCATAGAAGTTGTCAAAGTACCTGCTTGGATGATTTATATATTGATGGCTCAATTGACAATCGTTTATACTTGTGCTGGAATCGCCAAATTAAATGCAGACTGGTTATTTCATGCCATGCCTTTACGAGCGTGGTTGTTAGAACATACCGACTTACCCATTTTAGGTTACTTTTTTCAATTCAAAGAAACCGCTTATCTTTTTAGTTGGGGAGGAGCCTTTTATGATTTGACGATAGCCTATTTTTTAATGTATCATCGAACCCGACCTTTTGCCTATATTTTAGTGATTATTTTTCATTTACTGACCTATCTACTTTTCAACATTGGGTTATTTCCATTGATTATGATTTTCAGTACACTCATCTTTTTTCCAGCGGCTTTTCATCAAAAATTTTTGTCATTTATAGGATACAAAGTCAAAGAAAGTAAAACCTTTGACTATCAAAATAGTATAAAGAATATAGTATATCCTTTAGTGGCGATTTATCTAATCATCCAAATATTTCTACCCTTTCGACATGTTTTATATCCAAGCCATGTCTTATGGTCAGAAGAAGGATATCGTTTTGCGTGGCGAGTGATGTTGGTCGAAAAACATGGCTTTGTGACTTTCTACGTTTACGATCCAGCAACCCATAAAAAAACAGAAATTATCAATGGTCGTTACTTGACCTTATTTCAAGAAAAACAAATGAGCATTCAACCCGATTTTATTTTACAATTTGCTCACTTTTTAGAAGAAAAATATCAATCTTTGTATGATATAAAAAATCCTGTTGTAACAGTTGATTCTTATGTCGCTTTAAATGGGAGAACCAGCCAACGCTTTATTAAGCCAGATGTCGATTTAACGAAGATAGAAGATAGTCTTTTACCGAAAGATTGGATTGAGGAAATGAAATAATGGTGAATTATGAATGATAAATTATAAGCGATTTTGAACCACAAAAATTCGTGTATTCGTGGTCAAAAACCAAGTTCTGAACCATTAAATTCCTTTATTCGTAGTAAACAAAACAAATGAAAAACCTTTGGATCTTACTTTTACTTTCTTCTTTCAACCTTATTGCTCAAAACGCAATGATAAAGGGAAAGGTATCGAATAAAGTAAGCAAAGAAGTTTTATCCAACACCAGCGTCTTATTCAATGAACACAACAACCTGCAAGAAACTTGCCACGAAGGACGCTTTGCCTTTGAAAACTTAGAAGACGGCGTTTATCAACTTACCTTTTTCTTAGAAGGCTACACGACTGTAAATAAAATAGTCGAAATCAAAAACCAACAAGATGTATTTTTAGATATTTCTTTAGAAGCTCTTTCTTTAGATATTGCTACTGTTGAAGTCAATGCCAATGCTGAATATAGTCACGAAGTCCGACAACTCCGTAATGTGGAAGGATTAGCGATTTATGCAGGCAAAAAAAGCGAGGTGATCGAATTAGGTAATTTAACAGGAAACTTAGCAACCAACAATCCAAGACAAGTTTACAAAGGCGTGGCAGGTTTAAATATTTGGGAAAGTGATGGCGCAGGTTTACAACTAAGTATTGGTGCAAGAGGTCTTGATCCCAATCGTACATCCAACTTTAACACTCGGCAAAATGGCTATGATATTAGTGCAGACGCTTTGGGTTATCCCGAAAGCTACTACACCCCACCAACTCAAGCCCTCAAGCGCATCGAAATTGTTAGAGGAGCCGCTTCTCTACAATACGGACCACAATTTGGAGGTTTATTGAACTTTGTTTTCAAAAAAGGAGATGAAAAGAAACCCATTGAGTTGGTATTCGAAAATACCGTCGGTTCATTTGGTTTATTAAGTTCTTTCAACAGCTTAGGAGGAACCTACAAAGGATTGAATTACTACACTTTTTACCAACGAAAACAAGGCAACGGCTGGCGACCCAATTCAGCCTTTCATCAAAATACCGCCTTTGTCAATATCAATAAACGCATTTCTAAAAAAATCAAAGTAGGTTTAGAGTATACGTTTATGAATTATCTCTCCCAACAAGCAGGTGGTTTATTAGATTTTGAGTTTGACCAAGACCCTCGACAGTCCAAACGAGCACGCAATTGGTTTAAGGTTAATTGGAATTTAGCAGCCTTAAACATAGACTATAAACTGTCAGATAAAACCAAAATCAACAGCCGTAGTTTTTTCTTGTTGGCAGAACGTTCTGCGTTAGGGGATTTGAGTCCTATCAATCGTCCAGACGCTTTAAGAGAACGAGATTTGATACAAGGTCAATACAAAAATTTTGGGAATGAAACTCGCTTGATTAGTCGTTATGACATAAAAGATCAGTTGGCGACTTTCTTGATTGGTGTACGATACTATCAAGGTCATACCCAAAACAATCAAGGCTTAGGAACAGATGGAGCAGATGCAGATTTTACCTTTTTGAATCCCGACGATTTGGAGACAGCCAGCTATCAATTTCCGAGTCGAAATATCTCTATTTTTGCTGAAAACCTTTTCAATATTACGCCTCGTTGGACCATTACTCCTGGCGCAAGATTTGAGTATATTTACACTTCATCAGAAGGTTTTTACAAAGAGCGTTTTATTTCAGGGGACGATGTATTATTTGAGCAACGCTTGGAAGACAGCAAAGAAAATAGTCGTTCTTTCGTACTTTTAGGTTTGGGCATCGGACACAAAATCAATGAAAAAATAGAGACCTACAGCAACTTTTCACAAAACTATCGCTCTATCAATTTTAGTGATTTAACAGTAGTCAATCCCAACTTAGTAATTGATTCTTTATTGAAAGACGAAGAGGGTTTTAATAGCGATTTAGGTTTGAGAGGAACGATTTTTAAAGACGCTATTCGTTTTGATGTCAGCACTTTTTTCTTGCAATATCAAGATAGAATAGGGACGGGTGAAGTGGTTATCGAAGACCCTTTGATGGGTGAAAGAGCTGTTCCATTGAGAACCAACATCGGTGATGCTCGCATCTTGGGATTAGAGACATATATCGAAACAGATTTATCTCGACTCTTTTTCAAAGACTCCAAAGATTTTCGATTGAGTTGGTTTACCAATATAAGTTTACTACATGGTAAATATACATCAGGACAATCTTTCTTTATTGGCAAAAATGTTGAATTGGTTCCACCTATCAATTTTAAAACAGGGTTAAATATAAAGTACAAAACCTTCAAAATGGCGTATCAATATGCTTATGTTCACCAGCATTTCACTGATGCGACCAATGCGCCTTTTGTGTCGAATGCTACATTGGGTTTGATCCCCTCTTACAGCGTCCAAGACCTTTCTTTTAGTTACACTTTCCAGCGTTTCAAACTACAAACAGGTATCAACAATCTGACCAATGCCCACTATTTTACCAGACGAGCCACTGCTTATCCTGGACCTGGTATCATTCCTGCTGACGGGCGTAATTTTTACGTGACCTTTGGCGTAAAGTTTTGATAAATAGTCAATTATACGTATGCTCGCTCTATTAATGAACCTGAAAGTGAAAACTTTATTCCGTTAGCTCCTGACATTACCTTCGTGAGTGGTCTCAATTTGATTTTTAAATCAGGATTGTATGGAAGTTTAAATGTTCGACATTTAGCCAATCGCCCTGCAAATGAAGACTATTCTATAGTTGCCAAAGGATACACCATTACCGATTTGAATGGAGGGTACAAATGGAGAAAGATGAGTTTGGGATTGCAAATTCAAAATCTCTTCAACTCGGAATGGAACGAAACACAGTTTGCTACTGAGTCGAGATTGCAAGACGAGACAGAATCCATAGAAGAAATCCACTTTACACCAGGAAC
>JAHDBB010000676.1 GCA_020630635.1 Chitinophagales bacterium | reverse complement strand
GACCATCGACCATCGACCATCGACCATCGACCATCGACCATCGACCATCGACTATCGGCCACTTTTCTCATTCCCCCTCTTAAAATTCCCCGTTTCCTTAGCCAGCAAAAGCTGAACCGCCCACTCATTCTTCCCTTCCAACTTTTTCAAAAACGAAGTAGCCTTTTTACCTTGTATCGTTTTCACCAATTTACCATGATAATACAGCAACACCTTACCATTCTTAGTAGTCTTATAATCAAAAGGTGAATCCTCCAAAATCCCCCATTTATCCACTACATTCTTCACACGCCCATCCTCCAAAACATAAGGCACATTTTCTTTCTCAATCAAATCTTTCAAATTTTGAGGATACACCACCAAGTCATCCAATGTCGAAAGCTCCATCCATTTCACTCCCGTCATATAAGGATCAAGGACACTACCCATTTCAGCCTTCTGTTCACCAGCCAATCCACAAAAAAAGATTACTTCGACCTGATGAACTCCATCCTTCCAAATTTCCAAATCCGATGTTTCCAAGATAAACTCCCGTACCAAAGCCAATTCCCCAACCACGATTTCCAACGAAGTTTCTTCCAAAAATTCCCGTTTCAAAGTTTCCTGCAAAGGTTCACCCACTTCCTGCCCACCACCAGGCAAAGCATAGCAAACCCCATTAGGAGTTTCATACTCCACCAGTAAAACCTTCCCCTCTTTCACCAAAATCCCCCTCGCCGCAACAGAATATTTCATTTCTTATATGCTTCAACATCCAAAAAATAACTAGCACCACCAATAGACTTCAACACAAATCCCACCGCCTTACCATCACGTTCATAACGCTCACTTACCACCAAGAAATCAGAAGGCAATACAGAAGAATAATCTAAATCAACAGGCAAAAAGAGTTCTTGTCTCACTTGATTCAAAAAATAAAAAGGATAAGTATTAAAAGGCACTTGAGCCAGATAGACAGTTGAAGTCTCACTCGTTTTCTGAAAAGTCATCAAATACTGCTCACCGACCAATTCCACAGGATCATAAGACGTTTTCCCAAAGCTCTTTTGCTGATTTTGAGGACGAAAATACTTTTGAAAAGCCTCATTATCTTCATCTTTCAGTTTGACCTTCAATTGAGAAACTTGTTTTTTACCATGCTCATCCACCGTTCCAAACTGATAACGACCATCAGGCTCCACCAAAATCCATTCCGTCATTTCATCCCCATATTTTGTATTGTTTCTATCCAATAAAATCGTCCCCGAAAACGGATCTAAGAAAATACTAAAAGCCCCCTTCGCCTTTACATCATCAACAGCCAATAACTCATTATAATAATCAAACGTCCACAGCTCCGAAAAAAAATACTTCCCCTTTTCAGGTTGCCAATTTTCATTACGATACGGATCTTCCTCACGCCAATTTTTCAAACTCAACGCTTTTTCCTTGATAACAACATCCCCTTTCTTCTTATCGTTTAAAGCCTTTTGAGTAGAAGAAGATTCATCTCGACAAGCCAAACACAACAGCAAGCCAACCAATAAAAAAGAAGCATACCTCATAGCAAAAAAATCATAAAAGATTATATTATCCCTTGTAGGGGGATCCCCAAGTGTCGCATATATAAAATGCATCTATAGTTAGATAAATTAGAACCGAAAAAGAAGCGTTGGCTTGCTAAATTTCGGTAGCGGGGTGTTGGCTAAGTGATAGGAACATTAAATTTAGCGAGATTTTATTTCGGGATCGCCCAGATATTTTTATCGACTGAAAAATGAAAGCCCGTCTGGCGAAGACAAGGAAACGAGCAGTAAAAACACACACAAAATGGTTGTTTAAATGTGCCGTTTGACGCTAAAATCTCACAAAAAATTTGGGATACACTCCGTAAGAACCATCACACCCGTCACTACTCCTCAAAATAAAGCTGCTTATCCGTCATAGCCCCACGCTGATAGGTCATTTCTTTCGTCAAAGTCCCATCCGTATCCCACACAAAAATCTTCCCATGCAAAACATCATTAATAAAATCCCGATGCGTCCACTGCTGCCCATTCTCATACCAAGACCGCCAAACCCCATTCTTTTTACCCTTATCATAATGATACTCATACTTCAACGAACCATCCAAATACCACTCCCGATACAAGCCATCATTCGTCGTACCATACACCGTCCCACGCTGATTCGGATTCCCATTCGTATGCCAAATTTGATAAGGACCTTCCTTCCGTCCATTCTTAAAAGTCTCCGAAGACAACTTCTTCGTTTTGCCCAAATACGTCACGACCCGTCCCGTAAACGGCTTCCCCTCATAATACGCCAAGCGATTGGGCTTCTCCCCCTTATACTCAATCTCCTTAGAAGTCACTTCTTTCAAACTAGGATCATCCTTCGGAAAACTTGACATAGTCAAAGCATCATCCACACTAATCGCTGCCGAGTTTAAGCTAGCAGGAGCCGCCACTTTTTTATTCGATTTTTGATTAGTTTGAGAAGTAGCCGCCTTAGTAACAGGCTTTTTATCCGTCTGACAAGCTCCCAAAAAAATAACCAATAAAGAGAGCGCAAATAATTTCAATATTTTCATAACCTCAAATTTTCATCTTATTATTTTTTGATTAGGAGAGAACGGTTATTACTCTTTCATCGCAACGGCAAGTCCCGCTATCCGTTCTTATAAATGCGCCAACGTTTTAGGAAGCCAACGCATCGCATTTATACCACTACTATCGGGTCTATTTGGTTAAGGACACAACTTCTTAGTATTCGGCTATCGTGACGAAGGGACAAATGTGGCGTAAAGGAATGCTGATACTGCTTTATCGAATAATCTTGTATATAGAGATAAAGGCAGTTTAATTTTAGACTTTTCAAAAATCCACCTTACCCCTCAATTTAACTCACTCCCGCAAGTCTTTTTGACTTGTGGTTCTAAATGCAAGAAAGTCTTTTTGACTTTCGGAATCTAAAAATAGTTTGCTGTTATGTATAGACAAAAAATAACACAAGAACCGAAACGTCCCCTCACGTCCCTTTTTAAAACGTCCCATCGCCCCAAAAT
>JAHDBB010000675.1 GCA_020630635.1 Chitinophagales bacterium | reverse complement strand
AACATACAAAATTTTCGCTATAAATATGAAAAAAATTGTCCTTCTACTAATTGCCCTATTTTGTGTGGAAACCATTTCGGCTCAAACAACTTATCCTATTAATGGGGTCAATGACCCACGACAAGCTTATTATGCCTTTACCAATGCAACTATCTATCAAAGCTATGATAAAAAGGTAGATAATGCCACTTTGGTCATTAAAGAGGGAAAAGTTGTGAGTGTGTCCAATCAAAATGCTCCCAAAGGAGCTATTGAAATTGATTGTAAAGGCAAAACGATTTATCCATCCTTTATTGATGTGTTTTCTAATTATGGAATGCCCGAAGCGAAAGCCATTAGCGAAGGACGGGACGGAGATCAACAAATGACTTCTGATAAAAAAGGAGCTTATCATTGGAATGAATCCATCAAACCCGAAACTCAAGCACATCAGTTATTTAGCATTCATAAAGAGAACGCTAAAAGCCTGCGAAACGTTGGGTTTGGAACCGTTGCGAGTCATCAAACGGATGGAATTGCAAGAGGAACAGGCTGTCTAGTAACATTGGCTGAAAAATCTGAAAATGAGAGCTTATTGATGGATGAAGTGTCAGCCCATTATTCTTTTAGAAAAGGAGTAACCAAGCAAGCTTATCCTTCTTCCTTGATGGGCGCTATTGCTCTATTGCGTCAAACTTACTTAGATGGCGAATGGTATGATGAAGTTGGTTATGAAGAGGAATATAATATCTCCTTAGATTATTGGAACCAAACCCAAGACTTACCTGCGATCTTTGATGCAAGTGGCAATTGGGAAAATATTTTGCGAGCTGATAAAGTCGGAGATGAGTTTGATGTGCAGTATATTATTAAGGGCAATGGTACAGAATATCAGCGTTTGGATGCCTTGAAAAAAACCAATGCCACCCTTATTATTCCTGTTAAGTTTCCAGAAGCCTATAAAGTTTCTGACCCATTGGATGCCCATTATGTCGATTTCAAAGACTTGAAACATTGGGAATTGGCTCCTTACAATCCTGGTCGAATCGCTGCCAAAGGTATTCCAATGGTTTTGACTAGTGCGGGTTTGAAGGATAAAGGGGCTTTCTTAAAAAATGTCAAAAAAGCCATTAAACATGATCTTTATAAAAAAACAGCTTTAAAAGCATTGACGCATACTCCCGCTAAACTACTAGACGCAGATGATATTATCGGAAGTTTAGAAAAAGGCAAGTGGGCCAATTTCTTGATTTGTTCAGATGATATTTTTGGAGAAGGCAATATTTTAGAAAATTGGGTACAGGGACAACAATTTGTTATCAAACAAGAAAGTACTGATAATTTGACGGGTGCTTATCAATTGACAATGGATAATCCCAAAACGACTTATGATATTGAAATCACAGGAAAACCGACCGCTCAAGAGATGCACATTATCGTAGATGATACAACGAAAATAAAAGTAACTCATAGCTTAAAAGACAACCAAGTTTCTTTGAATTTCAAGCCCAAAGATGCAAAAAAACTGATTCGTTTAAGCGGTCTCAAAGAAGGCAATATTTGGAAAGGAACTGGGATCAACATGGATGGTGAATGGACCCAATGGAAGTTGTATGATAGACAGGCTTTAAAGAAGAAAGAGGAGAAAGAGAGCAAAAAGAAAGACACTCAAAAAGGAAAAAAAGAGGAGGGCAAAGAGGAAGAAAAAAGCAACGAAATAGCCGAAGTCAATTACCCATTTTTGCCATATGGCTGGACAGAACAACCTGAACAAGAAGCGGTCATTTTTCAAAATGCAACTGTTTGGACCAATACCGATAAAGGCATTATGGAAAAAGCGGATGTACTCATTCGAAATGGAAAAATTGAAGCAGTTGGCAAAAATCTGCCCGTTGCAGGAGCAAAAAAAGTAGATGCAAGAGACAAGCATATTACTTGTGGCATAATTGATGAACACTCCCATATTGCCATTAGTCGAGGCGTAAATGAAGGAACGCAAGCCAGTAGTGCAGAAGTCCGTATTGGTGATGTGGTTCGCTCTGAAGACATCAACATTTATCGTCAATTGGCAGGTGGTGTGACAGCGGCTCAACTCTTGCATGGTTCTGCCAATCCTATTGGGGGACAATCCGCACTGATTAAGATGCGTTGGGGCAGTTTACCCGAAGAAATGAAGATTGAAAACGCTGATGAATTTATCAAATTTGCTTTGGGTGAAAATGTCAAACGATCCAATTGGGGCAATGATGCTCGTAGTCGTTATCCACAATCTCGTATGGGGGTTGAACAAGTCTACATTGATAAATTTAGTGAGGCAAGAGATTATGAAAAGGCTCGTAAAAAGGATCCATCTATTAGACCCAATTTAGAATTAGATGCCTTGTTGGAAATTCTCAACCAAGAACGCTTTATCACCTGTCACTCTTATGTTCAATCAGAGATCAATATGTTGATGAAAGTTTGTGAAAATTTTGGATTCAATGTTAATACCTTCACACATATTTTAGAGGGTTACAAATTGGCGGATAAGATGAAAGAACATGGCGTTCATGCCTCCACTTTTTCCGACTGGTGGATGTACAAGTTTGAGGTCAATGATGCGATCCCGCACAATGCAGCGATTTTGAATGAAATGGAAGTGGTAACGGCTATCAATTCGGATGATGCAGAGATGGGAAGACGACTGAATACAGAAACGGCAAAGGCAGTTAAATATGGTGGTGTTTCTCCTGAAGAAGCCTGGAAAATGGTGACACTCAATCCAGCTATCATCCTGCATTTAGACGACAAAATGGGCAGTTTGGAAAAGGGTAAAGATGCGGATATTGTGGTATGGTCAGACAATCCACTTTCGGTTTATGCTAAAGCAGAACAGACTTATGTGGATGGTCGTTGTCTGTGGGATATTGAACGAGATAAGGAGTTGAGAAAACAGATCAAGGAAGAACGCAATCGTTTGATCAACAAAATGTTAGGCGATGATAACGATGGCAAACCGAAGAAGTCTCCACAGCCTAAAGAAGATCATCATTATCACTGTGATGATATGGAAGATGAGGGGAATTAG
>JAHDBB010000674.1 GCA_020630635.1 Chitinophagales bacterium | reverse complement strand
AAAAATGCACATCGACATTATCTCCACCGTCCCCAAACTTTTAGAAAGTCCATTGAGTCATTCCATTATGCAACGGGCGCAAGACAAAGGACTGTTAAACATCAAGATTCACGACCTAAGAACGTACGCATCCAATGCCTATAAACAAATAGACGATTATCAATTTGGTGGAGGCGCAGGAATGGTGATGATGATCGAACCGATTGATAAATGCATCAGTTTTTTACAAGAACAACGAGCATACGACGAGATCATTTATATGACACCCGATGGCGATGTTTTTAATCAAAATATGGCAAATGAATTCTCCTTGAAAAAAAATATTATCATCCTTTGCGGACATTACAAAGGCATTGATGAAAGAGTCCGAGAGTATTTCATTACCAAAGAAATTTCTATAGGAAGTTATGTTTTGTCGGGTGGTGAATTAGCGGCGGCTGTCGTGGTGGATGCCATCGGGCGTTTATTGCCTGGTGTTCTCAACAATGAAAGTTCTGCGTTGTTCGATTCTTTCCAAGACAACCTACTTGCGCCACCCGTTTACACCCGTCCAGCCGAATACAAAAATATGAAAGTTCCAGATATTTTGCTATCAGGACATGCTGCCAAAATCGAACAATGGCGTTTAGACCAGTCTATTCAACGTACTAAGGAAAGAAGACCTGATCTTTTGAAAGATAAGGAAGGTTGATTTTGTTTTGATTAGGAGCGAAAGGTTCGTCTTTCATCGCCTTAGAAAGTCTCGCTATCCGTTCTTATTCGTGTGGCTAAGTTTTCCTAAGCCAACGCTTCTCACGAATACCACTTCTATCGAGGCTAGTTGGTTTGGGTCAGAACCTATAGTGACTGAATCGCTTTGAAAATTAAAATACTCTATTTTAAATCAAAGAAAGGTTACTGAAAACTTTAGACAGGTAGGGGAGAACCTCCATTAATAATTTACCATTCACCATTAATCACAAATCCCAACTTTTTCAAATCTTCCCAAAACATCGGATAAGATTTCGTCACAACCATCGGATTATCAATAATCAAACCCTTCGCAAGTTTTAACGATAGAGGCGCAAATGCCATTGCCATACGATGATCATGATACGTCTCAATACTTTGAGTTTCCGTAACCAAAGAAGTCGGACATGACAGGTTCCAAGCCTCACCATCTTGCACAAAATCAACCCCAAACTTTGACAACTCCTTTTGCAAAGCAGCCGTTCTATCGGTCTCCTTGATTGCCAGCGTTTGTAGCCCTAAAAACGAGCCATTCTTTTTTAAGCCAGCGCATAGCACTGCAAAGGTTTGAGCCAAGTCAGGACACAATACAAAATCCTGCTGAAAAGAAATTGCATTTATAGCTACCTTCGTCAATCGCACACCCGTTTCATTAAATTCTGTTTGAACCCCCAAACGAGTCATCAAGGCTGATAAAACACTGTCCCCTTGCACACTTTCTTTAAACAAACCATTGAGTTGTAAGTCTGCTTCATCCGCCAAAGCCACCAACGCATAATGATAAGAAGCCGCACTCCAATCAGCCTCTACCACAAAATCTTTTGCTTGGTATTTTTGAGGAGCAATTGAGATCGTTTGTTCCTTCCAAGTCGCTTCAACCCCAAAGTAACGCATCAATGATAAAGTCATTTCGATATAAGGACGAGACACAATGTCTCCTTCCAAAGTCAACTCTAATCCCTTTTCAAATGTCGGACCCAACATCAACAAAGCCGAGATGTATTGACTGCTGGTATTGGCTTTGATAGAAACTTTGCCACCTTCCAATTTTTGCCCTTTAATCAATAGGGGAGGATAACCCTCATTTTTTTGATAAGTAATGTCCGCACCCAATGAACGCAGCGCATCGACCAAAACCCCAATGGGACGTTCTTGCATTCGTTGACTTCCTGTAATCGTGACAGAACGACCTTGTTGAGTTGACAACCAAGCCGTCAAAAAACGCATACTCGTTCCTGCTGCCCCAATGTCAATAAAATCGCCCTTTTCATTTAATGCCTTTTGCAAAACATGGGTGTCATCTGAAGTCGAAAGCCGTTGCAATGAAAAGTCTTTGTCACACAAAGCCCGAATCATCAAAGCCCGATTACTGATACTTTTGGAACCATCTAAATCAATCGTTCCTGATATATTTTTATCTTGTTTATAAATATGAAATTGCATAGAATGAGTAGTTGGTAGGGTGAAGTGAAAAAATTAAACCCCAAATAGTTCTTTGGTCTGTTGCCAAACCCATTTCTTATACGGATAATTGCCCAATTGTTCTAGGGAAACGGTAAATAACATTTGGATATTCGATAACTCAATAATACGATCAGGATAATGTAAGGTATTGAGTTGTAAATCTTTGGGAAGCAAGCCGTATACTAAAATTCTTTTGATCTGTGTAAAATTATTGCTAATGAACTTGAAACTTAAAGCTTGTTCCTTGTGTATAACTAACTTGACCTTTTCCTCTTCATATTTAAGAGCCTTGAAGATTTTATCCAAAGTTGTTTTTTCAGAAGCTTGTAAGGTTTGAGGGACAATAATTAAAGTATCAATGTTTTCTTTTAAAGAAAAATTTTTAATAGAAGTCGCCACCGAGTCAATTTTATAAATTGGCTTGTCATAAATTTGTGTTAAAGCGAACGAGTTTAATGAAAGCATGGTTAATTATTTTAGATAAATTCGTAAATTTGCAGCAATGAAACACATTTTTCCTTTCTCTCCCAAAATTTTTAAAGAAAAATCTCAAAAAACTTCCAAAAATACCTACACAACCAGCAACTTTTGGGAAAATCAGATATATTTGAAAATACTTGGAATTTTTATGATAGAGGTGACAGCCATGACCAACTAGACCTGATAGTAGTGGTATCACTGCGCTTGTCTTTGCACCACAAGTCGAAAAGACTTGCGGTAGGGCGTGGCAGCAGTGATAAGAACGGATAGCAGGGAGAGCCATTGCGATGAAAGAGGAACCTTGCTCTCCAAAAAGAAAAAATCACGAAAGGAAGAGAAAGTCACCAAAAACTTGTCACCAGTCACTTAAAAACTATTCTCTCCTAAAAAAA
>JAHDBB010000673.1 GCA_020630635.1 Chitinophagales bacterium | reverse complement strand
TGTACCGAAGGTGGGAATCGAACCCACACTCTGTTGCCAGAACTGGATTTTGAATCCAGCGCGTCTACCAATTCCGCCACTTCGGCAAGTGGTTGACTTTTTACGGAAGGCAAAAATAAGCAAGTTGTTTTGATAAAACAATCCTTTTCCAAAAATAATTCCAAGAAAATTCACTTTTTTATACACATTCATTGATAAACGGCTCCAGAAAACCAATCATAGCAGTCCCATCTTGTGTCCAACGAACCCCGTGTCCACTTTTGATGCGGATTTCATAGACAATTTTATGCTTATAATGCTCAAAGACATTCCACCATGTCTGATGATTGAGCATCTCCAATATTAAATTTTTTACATACATATCCTTTTTAGACGGATTTCCCTTAATTTCTCCCCAAAAATTATCCTTAGATCGACCCACATGCTTTTCCCAAGCCCTTGTAGCGACACAGATTTGATGATTATAAGGTTCAAAACAACTATCCAATAAAGTCTGTTTTAAGGGCGGTATGGCGGTATGATCTAGGATGCTAGCAGAAGTTAGGCGTTGTCCCAAAACAATGAGTAGATACTCAAAAGGGGCATTTTGCAGCACTTTAGCCCAAGCACTTTCTAAATGGTTTTCATCTTCAAGAACTATTTCATATTGTGCTTTGAAATAACCCATAATCTGATGAATAGGAGGTGTTATTTCTTCGCTAAAATAAGGTAAACGAAGTTGGATATCTTCCTCCTTTAGATATTGATTAAACTGCTTTATGAAAGAAGTCCAATGTTCATTTTCCAATAAACGAGCATATTTTTCTTGCCAATTATTAGGAAAATAAGAAGCGATATTTTTAGTGATTGGATACATTGTTTTTTAGTTACAAATGTATCATTAAAGTACGCAATCTTTTTGCGTCAAATCACCAAACCATCAACTTTTTACTCACCATCCCATTCGCTTCTCGAATATTCAAAATATACAAACCCTTTGGCAACGAAGGTGTCGGAATTGCCAATTGATACAAACCAGGTGATCTTTGCATTTTTTCTTCAACGATGATTTTACCTGTCAAATCACTCAAACTAATGGCAAAATCACTTGTTTCATTCAAGGAAAAAGATAATCCAAGTTGACTACTTCCTTCCAAATATTGGGCAGATAAAAGAATCAAGGAAACATCATTGACAGTTGAAAGTCCTGTGTTTTCATCAATATAAACGGTATCTGTAATATAAATGGTGGTATCCTGTACTACAATAATGGTATCTGTAATGACTGTCGTATCTGCTACTACAATCGTATCTTCTACCAAGACAATGACGGGTGGGAGAGAAGGCGCAGGCGTTTCTTGTTCCATTTTTTCTGGACTCGCCACATCGCTTGATTGAATATAATTGTCGCCATTGGAGGTAAAACGACTCGTCGCATAATTTTCTGTATCATTGGCAATCAAGTGGTCAGAATCAAAAAACCAGTCGGCTTGCGCTCTTTCTTCTGTGACATCCAATACAAAATAACCATGTTCTTCCAAGTCAATCAGCTTTAAATGTGGATTGTCAGTTGTCAAAAGATTGGTTAATACAGTAGTCAGTCCATCGCCCACATATTCATTATAGTTGTTGGAACTAATGCTTGGGGTAATAAACTCAACTGCTAAAGAAGTCGCTCCTGTTTCGGGATCATAATTTTCTAAGTCACCAGCAACATCTACTGCAAAAGCGGCATGAATATCTCCTGTTAAAATCACCACATTATCAATTTCATTGTCGGTGATAAAATCAAAAATCTCTTGTCTTTCCAAAGGATAGCCTTCCCAAATATCACCTACTAATCCAGTTGCTAAGGATTCCACTAAGTCCACTAAACCTTGATAGGCTAAAGGCGAAAAAATAACTTGGTTTCCTAAGATTTTCCATTGAGCCGTAGAGTTTTCTAATCGGTCTAACAACCATGCTTTTTGGTCGGCTCCCAAGATCGTTCTTCCTTCTTCAAAAAGGGTTTCTGGTGATAAATCTTCGACTTGTTGATCTCTGGCTTGGTGGCGAGTGTCCAACATAATCAACTCGACTAAATTCCCATAATTGACCGAGCGATAAACGCTTCTTTCTTCATTGTCTCGAATGGGCATCCACTCAAAGTAAGCCTGTTTGGCCGCCGTTTTTCTCTCTTGATAATCTCCCTCATTTTCTTGATGATTTTGCGCTCCATTGATCCAAGAATCATTGGCAACCTCATGGTCATCCCAAACCGAAATAATCGGATGTTGTTGGTGCATTTTCATCAAGTCTGCATCTAAACGATAAAAAGAATAACGGGTTCGATAATTCATCAATTCCAAGATTTCATCTTCGGGTTGTAAGCCTGTACGAGTAGCTGTTGGATTGGCTCCGTACTCATAAATGTAATCGCCTAAATGCAGGACGGCATCCAAGTCGTTGCGTTCAGCGATTCGGGCATAACTGTTGAAGTAGCCATGTTCGTAATTACTGCATGAGGCGATGGCAAAGCGCAAATGATCGGCTGTAGTGGAGGCGGTGCGAGTTCGTCCAGCCACTGAAACCATCCCATTGTATTGGAATAAATAATAGTAAGTCGTTTGAGGTTCTAAGTTTTGGACATCGACTTTGACGGTATAATCTCGATCAGCGAAGGTCGTAAACGCTCCGTATTGAACGATGTCACTAAAGGACGTATCGGTCGCTATAAACCATTGGACTTGAAGGCTATCTTCTTCAAATGACTCTGGTGTTACTCTGGTCCAAATGATGACACTGTTTTGAGTTGGATCGCCCGATGCTACGCCATGATAAAAAGGTGCAAAATCTTCTTGAATACTCTTTCGCAAATCGTCAGGACGAGTAAAGGATTTTTGTGCATTTACGAGATAGCTCGTTGATAAAAATAAGGTTGAAAGCAATAAATGTAAAATCGTTTTCTTCATTATAGCAGATTTTTTTATGAATTGTTTTGTTAGTCGATGTCCATCATTTTTAGTCTTTTTATTTCTTTTATTAGGAGCGAAAGTTTGGGGGCTTCGTCGTTATAGAAAGTCCCGCTATCCGTTCTTATGAATGCAGCCAAGTTTT
>JAHDBB010000672.1 GCA_020630635.1 Chitinophagales bacterium | reverse complement strand
TCTTTCTTAACTTTGAAAAATCCTGTAATAGAGTCGATTTCGTACTCACTAAAATCTTGGTTTGCCCAAAATCCCATTCCTTGTATTTCTTCATTTTCGGTAGTGATTTTTACAAATTTATCCGAAGTAATGCGTTCTTTTTTCTCATTCCAAATCAACTCATCCGTTTCAATTTTATCTTCATTAACTGTAATCACGACCACGCTATCTTGCATGGTGACTTTATAATCTTTTTCTTGGCGAATGGCATATTTAGCTGTTAAAGTGCTGGTTTTCTTTAGTTTATCATTGAAGAAGGTGACATTGACTCCATCAGGAAATTCTGTGTAAGGATCTTTTCGAGCTTTGTGTCTCACCAATGAAGGAGACAGAACTTGTACTTTGACTTTACCTTCATCACTATAAATGGTCTCTACATCTCTTGCCACTTCTACATCAAAATTATACTCCGATGTATCCAATAAGTTAGTCGATTCTTCTTCTGGTTCAGTACAAGAAGAACAACATAATAAAAAAAAGAATAGGCAAAAATATTTGTGCATTTATAGATGTTTTTTCATAATCGGTAAAAAGCGATTTGGCACAGAACTTTCCCATTGTCCAACCACTTCAAATCCATACTTTTCATAAAATCCTTGTGCATGAGGATCAGAATATAATATGATACTTTTGATATTATCCATTAGTATTTTTCTAAAAAAATCAACCAACATAATCCGTCCCCAACCTTGACCAATATGATCTGGATCAATAAAAAAATTATCCAATTCCGCCTCTTCCTCGCTCAAGCGTTTATACGAGTAATATGCCAAAATCTCCTTTGCTTTGGTCTCCAACTTAAAGACTTCATACGTATCAATATATTCCTCTGTAATGGTCAGTTCATCCACCCACTTTTCCATCTGTTCTGCACTATAACCCCAATGCGCTTTAGAACGTTTGGTTAATTCAGTCAAAGCTATATGATCGCTTAAAGTCGCTTTTCTAAAATTCATTTTCAGTTTTTTAGGAGCAAAAGAACTTGATAATGGTGAATTATAAATGCAGTTCAAATTCGTGATTTTTATTTTTAGGAGCGAACGGATAGTGCTTCGTCGTGTTACAAAGTCCCGCTATCCGTTCCTATGAATGCAGCCTTTTTTTATTAAGCCAGCGCATTTGCATTCATACCACTACTATCGGGGCTATTTGGTTGAGGACAGAACTTTTAGTACCAGAAGTTGTGACGAAGGGACGAATGTGACGTGAGGGGACGATTGATGATTTGTTAATCGAAAACTCATCACGATAAGAACTGAAACGTCCCCTTACGTCCCTTTTTAAAACGTCCCGTCGTCCCAAAATTATAACCTAGTAATTCACTTTTTCGTTTGTGACCATCGACTATCGACTATCAGACTAAAAACTACTTCCTCACTCTCACCTTAGATTTTCCTCCAATCCAACAACCAATAGAATACATAGAACCCTCTTGAACACCACGTTGAAAAATATCCTTACGTTCAGGCAAATACTGATAATACTCATTGATATACTTTTGAGCCTCATCCGCAGAAGAAGGGTCTGTTCTTTTAGCTTTTTCCCACATTTCCATTGCAGGCCAAAGCACCTTTTGACTCTCAAAACCCGTACCAGGACCACACAACTTACCACTTCCAGCATACATACGACCAATCAAAATATACGGCGCACCCCAATTGGGACTCAAACTAGCAGCTTCTTGTGCAAACTTACGTGCCTTCGGAAAATCCTTTTTAGGTTGTTCATAGGCAGCAATCAAAGCCATAGACAATAAGATCTTAGCCTTTTTCATGGGATCAGTTTCCTTTGCCGCTGCTTGCTCATAATATTCAAGGGCTTTCGTCGAGTTTTTATTTTTACGATAGAAGTTACCAGCCGTCTTTAAACGAGAAGCTGATGGATCTGGGTCCAACGAAATATACTTTTCTAAAATCTCAAAAAATACTGGATTTTCAAAACACTTAAACTTGGCTAAAGTCCCATAATAAGACTTGACAACATCCAAATCATTAGGACTGGCATTATACTTTTCCGAAAAATATTCGATGGTCGAAGGACAATCGGTTACTTTAGGTGTACTAATAATCTCAATAAACTTAGCATATCCAGGCTCCATCTCTGCCAAAATATCTTGATAACCCTTTGGATTACCATTGTCAATATTATAAATACAGATTTCCTTGATACGTTCATAAGCTTCGATCAAATCATCATTACTAATTTTACTCGCTTTCCGTCTTTTTAACAACATTCTCCAATAGAGTGTTAGTTGACTAGCAGGGGTATCATTTCCGCCATTGATAACGGCTTTTTCAATAAAATCAAAAATCTTGTCTTCTTGCTCTGGGTAGTTTTTGTGATAGGCTAAGGCTTTTTTACCTGTCAAAAATGCACTCTTTCCCCAACAAATAGCTCGTTGATCTAAAATCAACATTAAGGTATCAAAATAAGCTGCTTTCTTCTTTTCATCAGTTGTTTCTTCCATCAGCTTTTTATAGATCACGTCTCCATCCTTAAACGTTTGTTCACGTAAACCAGGAGCATTTTCAAAAACCCATCGCCAATTGGGTAAGGCTCGTTGGTAATTGCCTGCTTTAAAATCATCTCGATATAAAGAAATAGCTGCTTTTGCTTTTTTCTCATTACCTCCATACATTTCACAACCCCGTTCATTTTTGGTTTCAGGTGGTGGGGGAGGTAGTGCTGTCTCTGTTGTAGCATCTTTTTTAACAGCAGGCTTTTGAGAAGTACAACTATGAATCAAAGGTATTAAACTCAATAGAAGAAGTGCAATAAAAAATTTTTTATTCAAAAACATGAGGAATTAGTTTTATTCAACAATAAAAAAACGAGCATCAAAAATAGAGACCTTTCAAAAATAGCCCCGATAGTAGTGGTATTCGTGTCGCAGCGTTGGCTTAGAAAAACGTTGGCAACACGAATAAGAACGAATAGCGGGACTTTCCATTGCGACAACGCACCCAACCCTTCGCTCCAAATAAAGTAAATCAAGTTCACAAATTTGCTCGAACTAAAAATAAGCCTTTACTTCATTTTTTAGGATGAAGTCCCGAAAGAACCGAAAA
>JAHDBB010000052.1:14459-19286 GCA_020630635.1 Chitinophagales bacterium | reverse complement strand
GCAACTGTTCTCACGTCTGAACCTCAATATTAGTTTCTAATGCGTAGACCTATAATATCCACACTATATACGTGTCAGGCTTTGAAAACCTGATACGTTTGCTCCACCGTCATCATTTGTCTGGACGAGTAAAATAATGCTCAATGACTCTTCACTTACTAACAGCCTATTCATCATTCATACTTAATAAGGTCCTCGTTCAAATGGACGGGCATTCGTACACTATTTGGGTTGATAAAACATTAATATCTGAAACTGTCGCAGTCCTCGTTCAAATGGACGGTCAAAGGAATGATAAATGATGAGTTATAAATGATAAATGACTCTTCGTTGCCAAACAGTTCATTCATAATTTATCATTCACCATTCATAATTAATAAGGTCCTCGTTCAAATGGACGGGCATTTCTACTACCTTAAAGAGCAAGAGAGTGTAGAAGGTTAAGATGTCGCAGTCCTCGTTCAAATGGACGGGCATTTCTACAAAAGCTCAGTTAAGGGAGTAATTTATACCCTCGAGTCGCAGTCCTCGTTCAAATGGACGGGCATTTCTACATTTTGGCATCTCCTATTCCTTATATGTTAAAGAAGGTCGCAGTCCTCGTTCAAATGGACGGGCATTTCTACTGCGTTTTGCACCAGTGTATAAAAGCACAGGAAATGTCGCAGTCCTCGTTCAAATGGACGGGCATTTCTACGTGCGGTAATTACCATGCTTATGGGAGGAATCATAGTCGCAGTCCTCGTTCAAATGGACGGGCATTTCTACTGCAATTCATGAATTTCATCCAGAAAATCAGAAGTCGCAGTCCTCGTTCAAATGGACGGGCATTTCTACTTTTATTATCATTGATTCTTTTTATATAATCAAAGTCGCAGTCCTCGTTCAAATGGACGGGCATTTCTACATGCCAAACTTGCAATGAAGGTTGGTGGAACATGGTCGCAGTCCTCGTTCAAATGGACGGGCATTTCTACTAATAACACTAATAATGCAAAAACATTTATAATTGTCGCAGTCCTCGTTCAAATGGACGGGCATTTCTACATTCATAAAGGATGATACTCAAATGCTTGAACAAGCGTCGCAGTCCTCGTTCAAATGGACGGGCATTTCTACATCTATTAAAGAAATTGTGTAATCATGAAGCAGTGTCGCAGTCCTCGTTCAAATGGACGGGCATTTCTACACTGACGAAAAAGCTGTCGTATTTAACAATTCCTTGTCGCAGTCCTCGTTCAAATGGACGGGCATTTCTACATTCCTTACGGAATTCCAGTACTCTTTACCTGTATGTCGCAGTCCTCGTTCAAATGGACGGGCATTTCTACCCTGGAAACACAATTTTCTCTGGGTATTTCTTTGTCGCAGTCCTCGTTCAAATGGACGGGCATTTCTACACTTTTTGGGGAGATGGGTGGCACCTGTCCACTGTCGCAGTCCTCGTTCAAATGGACGGGCATTTCTACTAGCAATGAAAAGGTAAATGTTTTGGTCAATGATGTCGCAGTCCTCGTTCAAATGGACGGGCATTTCTACCAAGCAAGGAAGTAGCTTTAATAAAAAGAGCTGCTGTCGCAGTCCTCGTTCAAATGGACGGGCATTTCTACGAAGCATTACGCTGTAGATTTTTCTTTCTTCCAAAGTCGCAGTCCTCGTTCAAATGGACGGGCATTTCTACGGTAAACTGCCCCAACGCATCTTAATCAGTGCGGATTGTCGCAGTCCTCGTTCAAATGGACGGGCATTTCTACCAACATTGATACCATCGTCATTTATGACGAAAAAGTCGCAGTCCTCGTTCAAATGGACGGGCATTTCTACTTGCAGCTACGGCAGCGTACATATTATCGTCGTATTGTCGCAGTCCTCGTTCAAATGGACGGGCATTTCTACTGGCAAGGAAAGCTAACAACATTGTTTGCCGAAAAGTCGCAGTCCTCGTTCAAATGGACGGGCATTTCTACAAAGACCTTGATACAATGTTTAAGAAAGTCGAAGGTCGCAGTCCTCGTTCAAATGGACGGGCATTTCTACCCTGTAAATAATAACGGGAGGTTTACCTTTACTGCGTCGCAGTCCTCGTTCAAATGGACGGGCATTTCTACCGCAGGCTTTCCTTGGGGACCTGTTATGTGTACTTGTCGCAGTCCTCGTTCAAATGGACGGGCATTTCTACAGGCGGTTACGCAATATCACCTGAACAACCCTGTGTCGCAGTCCTCGTTCAAATGGACGGGCATTTCTACAAAAAACCTTTAATACTTCTGGTCTTGGAATGGTGTCGCAGTCCTCGTTCAAATGGACGGGCATTTCTACAAAGATGTATCCAATACACCAATGGCAAATATGATGTCGCAGTCCTCGTTCAAATGGACGGGCATTTCTACGACCAAGCAAAAATAGTGCAAACTACTTTTATGTCGCAGTCCTCGTTCAAATGGACGGGCATTTCTACCTTTTTTCTTTGTATTGGCGATGAAAGCTATTTGAGTCGCAGTCCTCGTTCAAATGGACGGGCATTTCTACGACCAAGCAAAAATAGTGCAAACTACTTTTATGTCGCAGTCCTCGTTCAAATGGACGGGCATTTCTACCTTTTTTCTTTGTATTGGCGATGAAAGCTATTTGAGTCGCAGTCCTCGTTCAAATGGACGGGCATTTCTACCCCCAAGGGGAAAATCTAATATTAATAGATTCAAACGTCGCAGTCCTCGTTCAAATGGACGGGCATTTCTACCCGTTTCCTTTATAATACATTAATAATCAGCATATTAATATTGATTTAGTGTTCTTTTTTGAAGCCATTTTGTGTTTTCGGGGAAGTTGCATTAACAAAAAATCATATATTTAAAATCAAAAAAACAGCACATCTTTATTACCAGATAAGTAATCTGTATCCATAGGTTTACCCAACATTTTCATAGTACGAATACGTTCTGTTGGAATTTCCAAGATATACAATTTGTCATTAGGATATTGTTTGGGGTCTATCATTTTCTGTAGCTCCTGTAATAATTCGGTCAGTTGCTTCTTTTTGAGTAATCCCACATAGACAGAATACTGGATGCGTTCAAACCCTATCCGTAAAAGTTTATCAGCAATCTTAGAGCGTAAAGCGTCTGCTTCGATGTCGTAAAAAAGAACTTGTGCCATTAGTCAATAGTTTTGTCAATATGTTTTGCCAACTGATGGGCAAAGTTATGAATATGGTTGAATCTGGTGGCTTTTTTCTGTTCAAAAACCACTTTTTCTTTCATCCATTTTTTAAAAGCAGGAATAATGACTTGCTTGCCTTTGCTATTGAGCCATATCCCTTTTTCTTTGTTTTGGAAATGGGAAGGCAATAAAGTTTTTGTCATTACCAATTCTAAGACCAATTGGTCTATCCAAGGACGAAAAGGTTCTATCATATCAAAAGAAAGGGTCGGTTTATTGTGGGCATCTACATGTAAAAAGCCCAAATGTGCATCCAAGCCTGCTGCAATAATCGCTCCTTCTATTCTAGCATACAGCATTCCATACAGATAATTGATGGCTGCATTAAAAGTATCTTGTGCAGGTCGGCGATTGCGGTTTTCAAAAGACCAATTTTTAGGAACAAGTATTTTAAGTGTCTGCCAATATACTTTGGCGATATTGCCTTCGATACCTTGTAAATTGGCTCTACTATCTTTTATATTTTGATCCGTGTAGCCTTCAAATTTTTCAAAATGCTTAGAAGTCTTTTCTATATTTTCTTTGATTTTATCTTTGAAAACAGGTTTTTTATCAGCCATCCAAAGCAGTACCTGATGTTGTATTTGTAGTTTGAGTTCAAAGGTTTTGATAATCCACTGTGTGGCATAGTGGGTTTCGGCAAAAACGATTTGCTTGCGTCTTAATGTGGCAATAGAACCGAAATAGGGACTCCAAAGCCGTCCTTTGACCCGTCCATAGTGATTGAAAAATAGGATGGGAATTTGGTGTTCGATAGCCAATAAAACAGCACTTGCACTGATGTTACAACTGCTTTGCATAATGGCTATGCTGCTTAGTTTGGTTGGGCTGATGAGTCTCTTTTGTTCTTCCATAAAGACCAAAAAGCGTCCACTTTTGGCTTGAATATAGGTATTGGGGGTATTGATGACTAATTGCATAATGAAGTAAATTCTAAGTTCAAAATCCTAAATTTTAAAATAGTTCATTTTGTGATTTTTTGCCACGAATACACGAATGTTTAGAAGACACAAATTTTGCTAATTCTCTCCATTCTTAACAATTCGAGTTAAGACAATTGACTGATACTAAGAAGTTCTGACCATAACGAACTAGCCCCGATAGTAGCGGTATAAATGCAATAGATTGGCACCACAAGTCGAAAAGACTTGCGGTAGAAGCTCGGCTGCATTTATAGGAGCGGATAGCGGGACTTTCCAATGCGACGAAGCACTAAAAATTCGCTCCTAAAAAAGAATTACGACCTGAACAGTACTATGGACTATCGACTGATGAACTATGGACTTTTTAACTATCAAAAATGATAAGGAAAATCTAGCCAATTTTGCATCGTTTCCAAGTCATCTGGTTCTTCCAAAGCCTGATGATACTGCTGTACGGCATTGCGATAATGCTCATGATGATTGCCATAGACCTGCCCCAAAAAATTGATTTTGCCTTCGATGTGCTGCATAAACTTTTCGAGCCATTGCTCATAAGTCCGTGTACCTGTGGCATATTTGACTTCCATAATTGTGGATAGCTTTTCGATATTTTTCTTCAAATCATAAAGATATTCGGCAGCCACTTCAAGGGTCTCTCCCACATATAAACCTGTGACGATTTTTG
>JAHDBB010000052.1:3041-14359 GCA_020630635.1 Chitinophagales bacterium | reverse complement strand
AGATACTTTTGACCAATATGACATCGGGCATTGCTAACAATGTGACGAGGTGCAGGGTCTTTTTTGATGTTCAACAAAAAGCCATAAGCAGCCGTCGTTTTGTGCAAATAATAAACGCTTTGCAAAAAAGTATTGAGCTTTCGTTGAATGGACATCAAAGATTTTTGAGGTGCTTCAATGGGACGGACTCCTCCCCCTTTTTTGGTGACTTGAAAGTAGTCATAAGGCGGATTTTGCCCCAATAATACCAGCCGATACGATTCTATGAGCAAGAGTTTTTCAAGGTCGTGGACCTCCTCTAAAAAGCAAAAACGCTTGGCTTTTCGATACAACTTTTGATAATTGGCATACAACATTTTCATTAAATTGGTTTATACACGTTACAATTTAATATAAAAACGCCTAAGAAACAAATGAATCGCAATGAGTCGTAGGTTTTAGAGATTAGTAAAGATAAAAATCCGATAATCGGTACAATCGTGAAAAAGGCACACTTGACCTACAAACGCACCTTTTTCTCCTCGTTCAAATGGACGATAATTTTATAAAAAGTTAATTTATTCTATTGCGATTAAAAACCAATATGTCAAAGAACAAAATTGCTCCAACAACATCATTATTCTCTTGCCGTCCTTTAGGACATTAGGCAAAAACAAATAATGTAGAGTCATACAACTTTGCTAAATTCTTTAGGGTTTAGCAAAAAAATTATTTTTTAAAACTCTTACTTTTTTCGATTAAACGCCCCTTCCCTCCCTTCGATTGTAGATGCAAAGGAAGCAACTTCCCAAAGCCCATACTCACCGATTTGCCCAATCCAATATCTCTGGGCAGATACAACGGCACGTTAAAATCAAGGTCAAAAGCCATCAATTCTGTATCCTTATAATTGATGCGTTTAGTCCCATTAATATTTTCAAGACGCACCTCAAATTGCTGTTGAATATCCCACCCGACTCCTGCTGCAAAAGAAAGGATATGCGCCGTCAGCACCCGTTCCAAAAGAGCCACCTTATCCGCATAATTCGACATAGATTTCCAGCGTTCATAGTTATCCACATTTAGCCCTACATAATGATAGAGCCGATACGTTTTCGGTTGATTCAACACATTCAGCACAATGTCTTTTTGCTGTAAATGCGCCAGTCGCAAAGGATGCGTTTGTCCATCAAAAGTCAAGTGAGCGATTCCTGTCGTCAGCAGATAATACAAGGCTTCTGCTCCTTTCCCCAATCCCAAAATTCCTGCCTTTCTTCGCTGCGTTTTATACTGTATCAAAGGATAGCGATAATGATACCCTTCCTTTTCTTGATGGTTGTGAAACAGGTCGTGTTCCCGTCCCAATGCTTCGACGATCGCTCCTCGAAAGTGCTTGATTTGGTAAGCAGGTAAAGGGATGTCGAAAGTGACGCTTAGATGTTTGATGGTTTTCATCGTGTTTTATTTTTGAGTGATTGGTGACAAGTGGTAGTGGCTCGTGACTTTCGTGGCTTCATCCTAAAGAATGAAGTAAAGCCTTTTTTGAGTTTCTTTGTGATTTTCTAGGAGCGAAAGAGAAAGTGCGCTGTCGTTATGGAAAGTCCCGCTATCCGCTCTTATAAATGCGCCAACGCTTTAGGCAGCCAACGCCTTGCATTTATACCACTCCTATCGGGGCTATTTTTGAAAGGTTGTGACTGCTTATAAACGGTGGGAAGTATATACCGCAATTTGACAACTTTCACCACGAAATGGAGAGAAGTTGTCAAATTTCCACGAAACCCACACATAATGAACCGTCTTTTAAAACAAGGAAGGATGAGTCGCTTCAATCGGATTGCTATGCACAGAGTGAAGAGGCAATCCGATTGATTGAAAGTCGAAAATATAGAATAATTGCTCTATAACTTAGCTCCATTCAGCCACAACTGAAAAATTATGTTCTGTCAAAGTAAAGTCTCTTTTTACTTCAATTTGACAAGAATCTCCAATATTTAATTCTTGATAATTACTTGGTTTACCTTTAGCAACTCTTCTTTTCTTATTCCTTTCAAAATTGGAGATTATACTATCTTTCTTTTTCACAAATTCATCCTTGTTCATACTTATCTCAAAAAATAAATAACCATCTTGAATATCAATAATTGTTGCATCTATTCTATTACCTATCCTATAAATACTGTAGTCTTTGATACTATTCTCAAATTTTCTTTGTTGAACTCTTGCTTCATTGTTGTCACTACTTATTTTGATGGGTTTTTCTGAAAATTGCCCATACCCCACATTGGTCTTTGCTCCAATTCCATGATTTTTCAATAAAAACTCAAATAGTTTTAATTTGTCAGGACTCTCCATACCTTCATCACTAAGTCTGAATTGAAAAAAGAAAGAAACATTCGGAAGAACTTTTAAAAATTGTATTAAATTAGGGTCTTTATATTTATCTTTATGAGGTGCAAGGTTGTCATTTCCTAAAAATACTTTATCAATTACCTCATCTCTATTAACCTCTTTCTTGTTTTTACTATCTTTTGGAAAGGCATCAAAAAAAATATCTTTTACATAAGGATTAATAACTTCCCCTTTACAACCAATTCCATCAAAAATACACTTCTCTAAAGCAGATATACTATAACCTTCTTTTATTGAAATTTCCAACTCATCTTTGATAACAAACTCCAAATAACTTTCAACTTCTTTTTTACTTTGCTCATTCTTATAGTTATTAGGAAAATAACTTCTCAATGCACCTTTGACTGTTGAACCAGGAAGAACAGGTAAACCATAAGCATAGTCAAATGTAAAGCCTAACTTTATTTCTTCATTAAATTCACCAGTAGCATGTGGATTACCTGTTCCTATTAATAGTCCTGGATAAATAGTATAAAGTTCAAGATATTGATACTGATTTTTAATATTCTTTTTCTCTCTTAAAGAACTAATAAAAGTACATTCTTGAATTGACTCATTATATATACTTTTATTCTTATTTTGAAAAATCCTATCATAATTTTGTTTTTTATCACTTAAAATATATTTCAAATCAAAAAAATACTCTTTTTGAAATGCCCAACCAATATTTCTATTATAATTATTTAACTTAGTCATGATTTTATTTTTCTGGTTTATATACACGTAAAGCAAGTTTTAATGCTATCGCACAATCAACCGTTAATTGAAAATACTTATCATATTTATTATCATTAACAGTCAAAAACAAGGAACTCAATTTATCTTGCCTAATATTTTCATCATGTTTTTTCATGAGAGTTAATATTGCTACAGGTATTTTAGCTTTATAATTTGACTCTGACGAAGTATCTTCAAAAAATAATAGAGTAGGTAATAATCCAGATTGTACAATACTTGCACCAAAGGAAGAGATATGTCCTTTAAATCCTTTTTCATAAACTCCATTTTCATTCACAACCTTAACTTCTTTCAAAATATCAATGGCATCTGAGAGCAAATTTTCAACATTTTTATTTCTCATTTTTATATTTTTTTAAAATATTTCAATTTGATTAATTTCACAAAACCCACAACCAATAGAAGCATTTCCACCTATTTGTATTACATTATCCTTTAAACTACTTTGTAAAATATCGGGGGTTTGTGAGTTAGTAGGTTCTAGAATAGAAAAAAATAAACGTGATTCACGAGGTAAAATTTGTTCGTACCAAAGATTTTTACTTTTCCCATCATCTAAAGCATTTCTAGAAACAACAGGCAAATTATTATCACTACAGTATTCTGAAAATTTTTTATCCGATATTAAAAGTAACTCTTCTTGTTCTTCTCCAAATAATAGTTTCTTAACTGACTCTTCAAGAGTTTTACATTCAATATCTAAATCATCATTCTCAATAGTAGCATTTAAATACTTTTTGTTAAAAATATATGCTTTATTACTTTCTACATTGCTATTTTGAATAAAAGTTTCTGCGTCTTTAAGTTCTATGTCCTTAAATTTTCTAGCATTCGTAATAATATGTTTTAATATACTTGGACAAGTTGCTAAAAAATAAGGTCTTTTATTACTTCTTAGTGGCAAAGTAAGCAAATATGCATTAAAAAACACATATTCTCCTGTCTGATTTTGTACATTTGATTGTCCCACTTTATTTGCTGTAGTATCACTGCCAAAAATATATTTCAAGTCATCACTTATCACTCCTTCACTATCTAAAAACTGCTTAAATGCACCTTTTAATCCTGAAGCGTTGATACAAGGAAATCCTGTTAAGACATCTCGTTGTATTAAATTATCAATAATTCCATAATTGGTTTCTCCACTACCAACATGTAAGTTAGATAATGCCCGTATTCTAAAAAATTTTGAATTATAAGATTTCATAATTTCATTTATCTAGTTATATAATAATTATATCCAATTTTATTAAATGCTTCATTTTTTCTAAGCTCATTTTCCACTACTTTAGTCTTATCACAAATTAAGAGACTTCCTCTTTTCAAAAGAGTTTTATTACCATAAGTATGCGAACTAACTGGTTCTTTACTATGATTTTCATCGGCTTTGGTCTTTGTTTTTAAATTTCTAAAGTTAATAGTATTTGATACCACTAATTTACATTCTTTATAAATATCATTATCTACATAGGCATCAGATAATAAAATAATCTTTCCTGTATTTATGGCTTGTGTATCTTTAAAAAAAGTATCTACTTTTCTTATTGAAAGTTTGAAAAAACTCCGTTCTTTTCCAAAAAACACCTTAGACACATCTAAATTGTCTATGATTTGAGGAAATAAATTATCTTGATTATCTATTTCTGCGAAAAAACAGTAAGAAAAGTTAGGATTCATTCTTAGAAACTCCATTTTATAAAAGGCTTTATCTTTAGAGATTCCTTTATAATTTTTCGTAATTCCTACTTGTAATTCTTTCGCAAAAACACCATTATCCAGTTCATTATTGAACTTATCACATGTCATATTTATATTTCCATAACAATTTAGACTTTTAAATACATCACTTTCATATTTCTTAGTGTCATAATCTTCATTATCAAAAAAATACACTTTTTGATATTTAATATCATTATTTCCATAATATACCTTTGCAGATAGGCTTTTGTAATTTTTGTCTTGGGCAAATGAAGACTGATAAAAAATATTTTTAGACTCATCACAAGAAAGTAGTATAGGAGAAATTCTCTTGATAACTCCAAAATCAAAACTAATTCCATCAAAACTTTGATTACCAATATATTTTTCTGCTTTTGGAAAATCATTGATTTGCATTCCTTTATTTGTACGATCTAAAAGTTTTTTTCTTTTTAAAACTTCATAGCGAAGCAAACCTAAAGCACCTGTTTGCTGCGGAAATAGATTAGAACGAAGAAAATATTCTTCTTTAAAGTCAGAACGATAACCTCCAAAAAAGAACTTTTCCAAAGGTTTAAGTTCAATCCTATAAAATGATGTTGTATTATTCATTAGCATTACTGTTTATAAAATGGATAAATCTTAATGTACCATAAATATTATTCAATACCTGTTCTTGTTCTGTTTTTTTGTAATCCTTAAATGATACATATATATAATCTCGAATCAAATTCAAATAATCTCTATTTTCATTATGAATAGGTTCATCAAAATGATTATCAAAAAAGTTTTGTAAAAGTTTACTATCTTGTGCTACCTTACCAAAAATAGGCTTTAATAAATCTAACTTATGAGCAATAGAATTAATAAACTGTTCATTTTTACTTGCTTCATTATTAAACTTATTTAGTTTATTACTAGTCAATTCTAAGAAATAATCGTATGATTTCTTTTCATATTCCACATTATCACTCCTTTGATTTTTATCAATTATACCTCCAAAGTATTGTCCACTATGTTTAATTATCTTAAAATTCAAACGATTGCGAGTTTTATATTTGTCATTTTTTACCTGTTCCATTAAATCATGGCTTTCTTTGATTGCTTCTTTCATAGGATATTTGTAATACGTAATAGTTATTCCGTAAGACATACACGGCTGACTGTCACTATCTTTAAATATTTTTTTATACTCATCATATTGATTAAAGATTGTATCAAAAGCATTGTCAAGTTCTTCCACTAGTTTAAAAATAGTTTTTAATTTACCGTTTTTATCTCGTGAAACAACGGGGGCAAATATCACTAATTCATCTCCTCCTATATAAATAGGAGTCCCTCCAAATCCCCAATCTTCTGACTCTCCATTTTTATTAGTATTTCTATCACCCGCAATTATCTGATTTGCCTTTTTAGCAAACTCTATTAGTTTTGCCGAAAAGCCCCTAACCTTTTCGGGTTCGTTTCCTAATGCTCCAATGAGTTTCCCCATATTATCTCCATCAGCATGTATAATTGCAACATATTTATGATATGATCTAAAAAGACTATTTTCTCTTATTAAACTATTATTTTGTAGAGATTCTAAAAAAAATTCGTCATCATCTTGATTTTGATATTTTTTTTCACCTAATATATCTTTAACTAAATTATCATATATTTCCTTTAAATCTTGATTAATAAATCTAATCTCTCTGGTACTTATTTCTATCAAAGTATCAAAACGTGTTCTACTATAAAAAGCATTTTTAATAAGAAAAGAATTATTGATTGAATAAATAAAAATTTTCAGAAAATCAGGATTATTCCATGCAATAGATGACCGTAATTCTAAGTTAGATAATAAATAATTTATCTGATGAATATGAGTCCAATTATTTTTTAAATTTAATTCTTTTTCATCTATCTCCAAAAAATAAAATTGCAAATACTTTCCTAAGTACCCCAAAACATTGGAATGTTGCCAATTGTTTAAGTCTTTTTGAAGTTTCTTTACATAGTCTTGTAAACGTATCGAATCTGTAGAATTGATTGGTAAGTTACGATAGTAGGTTTTTATCCTAGATAGAATCTCACTTGCAAACTTTTTTAACACTTCGTCTATTACACATTCCAAATCTCCAAATATATCTTCTAATTCGTTTTGTTGTTTTAATATAATCCTATCTGGATAAAGACCTATACCATATTTAGGAATATTATCAATGTCCTGTATTGAGACTAACTCATCTACATTTGGTAAAATAAAATGTTCAGGCTTATATTTTTTCTTATGAATCATTTCATGAAGAATATTTCTTATAAGGTAGGCAAACAAAAAGCTTCCTGCCCAAATCTCTCTTGCTTGATCTGCTTTTTGTAAAGTTTTATAAATTGGTCCTATAGTTAATCCTACATATTTCATTTTAAGTATATTTTATTGATACGTTTGCAATATTATTCCATTTAAAATCACGAGCAATAAAGTTATTTCCTAAGTGCTTATGATACTCTTGAATCATTTTTTTCATGTCTATTGACATAGAAGGAGTTGCAATACTTTTATTTTTACTCTGGAGTTGATTATACCAGTCCTTTATTTCTTCCAAAACTTCTTTATTATCATCTAATTGTATAGCATCTTGGTACCATTTTTGGTTTTCTATTCTTTCATTATTCACTTTAATTCTCTTTTTTATTTTTTTATCTTTTCCTTCTACATTTATATACGCCTCGTAAAAGTTAACATCAACCTTAAATGCATTTCCAAGTAAATCTTGTTGTTGATAGTCACTATCAAAAAGAATATAAATTCTTGTTTTATTAGGTTCAATTTTAATGGGTTTAAAAAGAATTGGAGCTTTTATTCTCTTAATACTATCATTGCTTATACTTAGTTCTGTTTTAAAAGGTATATATAAACTTTTACCTGGATTGCATTTTTCGTTTGTTACAGCATAAGAAAAACTACCTGCTAAACCCAATAATGCTCTAGCAAATTTCTCATCATTCTTAGGATCTCTACCTACATCAAAAAAGTTCTCTTTTACCCACTTCTTCTCCCAAGTAATACCAGACATATGTTCTTGCATATAAGTATATAAAAAAGATTTTTTATATTTCTCTCTATCACAATTTCTTGTATTTTTATTGTAAGAATAATTGATTCCAGATTTCAATCTCTTCCAATAATAGTCAATAACACGGAAAATAGTGTCATCACTAGTATTACTAATTTCTAAGTAAGCTGTTTGGGTGGGGAAACACTTTTCAATATCTTCAATCTTTATACCTTGTTCATTAATTTTCTCAGGAAGATAACATCCTACTCCCTTACTTTGTCTATTACCAAAATTATTTAAAGCAAAAAAATGAAGAATATTATCTTTATCAATATTTTTTATAAGTTCTGTTTTTCTTGAATGAATAGTTAACAAAGATTGACTCCTGATATACCTTTTCTTATCATTTCCCATATTCCCAAAATAGAGAGGATTTTTTGTTGGGTCTTCGATACTTGATTCAGATGAAATGATGATTTTCATCTTATAATCCAAAGCCACATGCTCCGACTTCCCACCTCCTACTAAAAAGTGAGCATACTTTTCCTTAAATACTTTCTTAGCTTTTTCATAATCATTAAAAATTTTTGTCTTTTTCTCAATCAAAAACCTATCCAACTTAGGCTTCACTTCTGTAGCCCTAAGCGTCGCCCCTACTTGCTCACTCTGAAAATGAATCAAAGGCGTATGTTGTTTCAACTTGACTTCAAGTTTAAAGGGATTATTACTCATTTTTTATAAAGTTTTTTTCTTTTTTGAAAGAATTCTAATAATAACATCTACTTTCCAAATACAAATTAAAACACTTAATATTACTGAACCTAATAAACACAACACATAAAAATCAGGTGTTCCGCCACATACAAAAGGACTTGATACAATCAATGCACAAGCCGATGCTATAAGCGTAGGAATCAAGAAAATTGTTGCAATTCTAGTTAAGTCATTAGCTTTTTCTACTTGTTTCTCCTGTTCTATCAAAGCCACAAACTGATGTAATTCTTGTATTTCCCTATCCAAATCCTTAACATCTCGCTCTATTCTCATCTGTTTTTGAAGTAAATCATACAACTCAATACCTTGCTCTTGTGCTGTAACTTCTCTAAAATAAATCTTATTAACAAATTGAATATAGCTTTGATATAAATCTTTAACTAAATCTAAAATTCTACTTTCATCTTTAGAAGAAATATCTGCTACTTCATCAGAAAACCTTAATATTGATGCACGCTGAACTAACACAAGCTCAACCATTTTATAATACATACTAACCACATGCTCTGGAATAAATGACGCATTTATATATGGCAAACATAAATGACTATAACTTTTTGTTAAACAAACAAACGAATATCGAGAAACACCATATAAAGTATTATAATCACTCCATCTAGTTAGTATTGAGTCTTCAATTATTTTTTTCTGATATTCGTCATTTTGACAATTTTTACTAAAAGCATCAATATAGATAAATTTATATAAAAATTTATTTTTAAAATAGTTATGTTCTTTGTTTTCGATAAGTCCTTCTTTATTGTTTATCGAAAACCTTTGATACTCTATATCTTTCTCTTTTATTTCATCTCCAATTTTATCATCTCCGTACCAACTTATAACAAACATCCTGTCATCTAAAATCGGGTACATATAAACATCATTTATACATAATTCATTTACTCCTGTACATATTGTTATATTAGAAAATAAATCAGTAATAAAATAAGGTAACTTTACAGGATTGACTTTTTCATTAGTAAATAATGTATCGTAACAATGCCAACCTTCTACAATATCATTATTATGAAGACCTTTTAAACGAATACTATATGCTAACTCTTTCTTTTTAACTCCTTCCAAACCACTTTTTTTATCTAAAAAAGGAGGAAATATCCGTCTTCCAAACTGATTAATAATTAAAATACTTTCTGACTTAGGATAAGTATTATTTAACAAATGAAAAGATAAAACACCAACACCTGTATCATAAATATTAAGCACTATGCTTTTAATTTTTAAATTATATATTTTATTTACACTATCAGGTTTATAAAGAGTAATTTCATAAAAAGTATCCCAACAACAAGGAAGTTCATATTCAAAATGCTGAAAAAGGTTTTCATTTTTATCATTGCTTAAGCCTAATAAATAATCTGACTGATCATATAGTATATTTCTAACAAAATCATAAAAATACATATACTCATTATACTCCTCTGCATTGTTGATAGTATAAACATCTCTTTTCCATTTAGGACACTTTCTTATTAATTCACTAAATTTTTCTACTTTAGTTCGTTCACTAAACTTTTTATCTTTTTGTTGATTTAGTTCCCACTTAAAAGGAAATAAGAATGTATGATAACTATATGGAGGAGTACTGTTACTCATCTCCCCCTCCTCTTTCAACGATTTCCCAAACCATCCCCTCCACTTCTTTCTCACCCAATTCCCCCCCAACAAGCCCAAAAAACCCATCACGCCCCCCACCAAAATACGCCTTTTGTTCATCAATCAAAGATTTAAAATCAACCGCCAAATTTGCAGCACCCACCCCATAATAACAAAATGTCTCTTCATTATAAACCAACAAACGCTTTGCCCGAATCCTATCCGTAATCGGCGAAAACGTTTTCAACTTTGTCTTTACCACAACCACCCCCTTCTCAGTCCTTCTAGTCGCCAAATCCCTCTGTGCCTGTCGCTCCATCTGTTCTGTCACCCCTTGCGCCTTACGGTCTGCCCTTCTAACTTTCTGTATTTCAAAAACACTTGCCCCCATTTCCTCCATCGCAGGAATATAGCCCCGATCATTTGCCGCCACTAACTGTTGATAACGAGACAAACCAATCCCCAACAAATCTGCCACCTGCTCAATACTAGCAGGCTCATGACTTCGTTCATTATGATGGTCAACTGCCTTATAATTGGTAGGGGTAGTTATATCTTCCACCAGTTCAATTCCCACATACACTACATCCTCTCGTCCCAAGTCCTCCTGATAAGCACTCAATGTAGCTCCCCAAGACAACTTCTTATCAATATACTCCTCTCCTGCCTTCTCCAACATTTCAGCAATTTCCACCATCTCCAAATCCTGTCCACCTAATAAAAAAACATACTTCATAATCGTCACAAATTAAAAATTTCCCATCAATTCACCCCTCTCTCCCAACACCTAACACAACACCCGTGCCAAATATATAAAAAAATTACCGATAACCCTATCAAACTAAAATTTATAAAAATAAAACTTTTGAGCTTCAAATACCTTCGTCCTAGAAAAGCATCGACATATCGTCATTCGTCCTAAAAAAGCCCCATTCATCATAAAAAACACCCTTTTCATCCTAGTTTTTCTCATTTCATTTGGAACTCTCCAAAACCCAATTCACAAAAAAATTCATAAACCACAAAATCCTCCAAGCATAAAACACATAAGAACCACCAAAA
>JAHDBB010000052.1:0-2941 GCA_020630635.1 Chitinophagales bacterium | reverse complement strand
ATTCGTGCCTTCGTGGCTAAAAACACATAAGAACCACAAAAAATTAAAACACTAATCAATCAAAAAAGCACTCTATCGACTATGGACCATTGACCAGCGACTTATACTCACTATAAAAAAAATTCAGTACCTTTGCCCCCATGAAAATTGGAATATTTTTCGGAGGACGCTCACGAGAAAGAGAGATTTCTTTTGCAGGAGGACGAACCGTTTTCGACAACCTCAACAAAAGCCTCTTTACCGCCGTCCCCATCTTTATAGACAGCTTCGGCAACCTTATTTTACTCGACTGGAAATACATATACAAAGGCAGCATCAGGGACTTTTATCCACCTGCTAATAGCATCCAAAACAACGACTTAGACATACAGATATATGGTGAATCATTAGGCGATTTATCCACCCAAGAACAAGACAAACTCATCGCTCAAATCGGACAGAAAATTGAGTTATATCAACTATCCGAACTCATTGATTTTGCCTTTTTAGCCTTACACGGCATCTATGGTGAAGACGGCACTATTCAAGGTTTGCTTGACTACCTACAAATTCCCTATTCGGGATCAGGTGTTTTGGCTTCGGCTATTGGGATGAATAAGGTCTTTCAAAAAAATATGGTCCGTCATCAGGGCTTTGGAAAAACCCGTTTTCTCAATATCAGAAGGTCGGAGTGGCTCAAAGGGGATACCAAAGCAATTTATCAAAAAATCAAAGAATCAGTCGATATTCCCTTAGTCAGCCGTCCAGCCAATCAAGGTTCTTCTATTGGAGTTGGTATGTTGATGAAAGACGACTTTCAACAGTTTTCGGACAATATCTTTAAAGCCTTCTTTATCGAAAAAATTGAGGCAGATTTTTGGCAGAGTTTGAGTGAAAAACAGCGACTTCAATGGCTCAAAGATATTTGTGATTTGAGGGCGAATATTGGCTTGCCGTTACAGGTACAAAGGCAGGTTGTTTTTACGCCAAAGGAGCTTTTGGATTTTATCAATGGACATTTTAAGGTTTCCAATGAGACGCTTTTCTTGGAAGCGATGGATGGAGAAAATGAGGTGCTGGTCGAAGAATTTATCGAAGGTACAGAATTTTCTTGCATCGTAATTCGTTTGGAATCGGGTGAGGTGGTTGCGCTCCCTCCTACTGAAATCATCAAAGGTCAGGAAATCTATGACTATCGTTCCAAGTATTTGCCTGGAATGTCTCGTAAACAAACGCCTATTGATTTACCTGATGAATGGATAGAGAATATACGAGAGGCTTGTCAAGAGCTTTTTAGCTTTTTCCGATTTGATGTCTATGCTCGGATTGATGGATTTATTCGCAAGGATGGAAGCATCGTCTTAAATGATCCGAATACAACTTCGGGCATGTTGCCGTCTTCCTTCTTTTTTCACCAAGCTGCCGAAATTGGCTTGAATCCGTCGCAATTTTTGACCTTTTTGATTCGTCAATCACTACAAGAACGCTATCAAAGTGTACTAAAGTCTGAAAAATATGCGGCTCTTTTGGAAAATTTAGACAGTCGTATTGCAGAACTCAAAGCCTCCACACAAGAAACCATGAAGGTCGGGGTGATATTGGGGGGCTATTCTTCGGAACGGCATATTTCGGTGGAAAGTGGACGCAATATTTATGAGAAACTGGCTTCTTCGGTCAAATACGAACCTGTTCCCATCTTTTTGACGGGCGATGCGTCTCAATATCAAATGTATCAAATCCCGATCAATCTGCTTTTAAAAGATAATGCGGATGATATTTCGGAAAAACTATTGAGTTTTAAGCAACATGAGGTTATAAAACGCATCAAGGAACAATGTAAGGAGGTCACGAATAAATATAGTAGTGCTGAAACGGCTTTGGAATTTCCTAAATTATTGAGTTTTGAGGATTTAAAAGGTTTGGTCGAGATGGTTTTTATCGGTTTGCATGGTCGTCCTGGTGAAGATGGGGAATTGCAGAAAAAACTGGGAGAATATGGGATTCCTTTCAATGGCTCTCCTGCTCAAAGTGCAGCTATTACAATTGATAAATATGCGACCAATCAACTATTGAAAAAGGAAGGGTTTTCGATTGCCAATCAGATGATAGTCGCTCAAAAAGAGTGGGAAATAGATGACATTTCTTTCTATAATAAAATAGAAAATGTATATTCTTATCCTTTTATTGCCAAACCCATAGACGATGGATGCAGTTCTGCCGTTAAATTGATAAAAAATCGGGAACAATTGGCGGCTTTTTCGCATCAAATTTTCAGAAAATCAGTAAACTTGGTGGAAGAGGCGGCTCAAACGCTCAATTTAAAGCGCAATGAGGAGTTTCCACAAAAGGACTTTTTCTTAATCGAAACCTTTACCAGAGCCAACAATGCAGCCCATTTTCTGGAGATTACAGGCGGATTATTGACCCGATATGTAGGAGATGTGTTGGAATATGAAGTTTTTGAGCCTTCGGAGACGCTGACTGCTCATGAAATACTATCTTTGGAGGAGAAATTTTTGGCAGGGGAAGGTCAAAACCTGACACCTGCTCGTTTTGCGCCAGATGCCCAAGAAAATGCCCGTATTTCCAAGGCGGTTCGCCAAGATTTGCTCAAGGCTGCCCAACTGTTGGAGATCGAAGGATATGCCCGTATTGACGCTTTTGTCCGCATCTATGAAGATGGCAAGGTCGAAACCATCGTCATCGAAGCAAATTCATTGCCAGGTATGACTCCTGCAACGGCTATTTTCCACCAAGCGGCTCTCAACGATTATAAACCTTACGAGTTCATTGATAAGATTATTCAGTTTAGCCTTGAAAGACATAAGAGAAGTAAGGTGTGACA
This sequence comes from Chitinophagales bacterium, assembly GCA_020630635.1. Lineage (GTDB taxonomy): Bacteria > Bacteroidota > Bacteroidia > Chitinophagales > UBA2359 > JAHDBB01. Next base: position 117 of record JAHDBB010000052.1, on the reverse strand, counting down.
GGTGGCGAGTGACTTTTTCTCTTCATTTCATACCTGATTATTTTAGGAGAGAAAGGTTGGGTCTTTCATCGCAATGGGTCTCCCTGCTATCCGTTCTTATCACCAAAAGCTTTGCAC
>JAHDBB010000671.1 GCA_020630635.1 Chitinophagales bacterium | reverse complement strand
ACTGGTAAATGTAAAGTCGTTAATTTTCATCGGTGGTACTAAGTTACCATTGATGCGTTCAGGCTTGCCCAATGCTTCGACATTGTTGAGCATAATGATCGGACTTTCATTGAAGCGGAAATTTTTGACAGGATATTTTATCTCGCCATTTTCGATGTAGAAAGTACCATCACGGGTGAGACCTGTATAAAGAAGCGTTTGTGGGTCTACGCTACGGATGTACCAAGTACGGGTCACGAGAATGCCCTTTTGGGTAGAACGAATAAGGTCTTGCGTACTTTCAGAACCGCCCAACATAATAAATCCATTGGGAAACGGAGTCGGTTCTACGCCTTTTTTTTGCGCCCAATAACGACCATAAAACATATTTTTAACCGTTCCATCTTCTATCAACATCATTTTTTTGATGGGCAAACCTGAACCATTCCAAGTACGGGAAGGAACCTCTGCATTTAGAGGATCACCATAGATGGTAACTCGTTCATCTACTAATTGTTCTCCTAATTTAGTGCCTCCCCCCTTTTTGGAAAGGAAACTTCGACCTTCATCCGCCCTTCTTGCACTCATACCATATAGCATGTTTTCTAGTAAACCGACTGATGCGGCTGGTTCTAATACAACGGTATATTTTCCAGGCTCAATGGCTTTGGCTTCTTTGGATTGCAGGGCTTTATTGATGGCAATTTGAGAAGCGATAGCTGTATCTAACTTACTGATGTCGTTGAAGTCTCGCTTGACCCAACCAGAACCTGTGCCATCTTCTGTTCGCATCGTCACCGTAAAATCAACATCACTGGATTGACTGTAGGCAAAAAGGTCATTGGAGTTAATTAAGGAACTGAATCCTGCTCCATCTTCCAAAAAACCTGCTGCTATTAACCCTTTTTCTTTGGCAGGTTTGATGCTGTTGATGGCAGCTTCTGTCCGCATTTCGGGTTTGGTATTGGCGGTGGACTCAAAGTAGGCTTTGGACTCGTCGTAAGATTGTGGAGTCAAAGGCGGCATCCATTCGGGATTTTCTGGCGACAATTTGGCTAGTTCCTCAGAACGTTTTATCGCTCCTTTGATTTGTTCCTCGTCGAGTTCGTTGAGGGTGACCGTCCCCGACTTCTTCCCAAAACTTGAGTTGATAACGAGATTGAGATTATTGGTGATTCCACTAGTAGAAACCGTATTACGAGCATAACGAATGTTACCAGTTTTTCTACCAGAGAGACTGATGGAGCATGCATCTGCATTGGAGTAACTGATTGCTTTGGTTAATATATCTTTTGCCTCGTTTTTAGATAAAAGCATGTTTTTTGTTTTTGATGAGTGATTGGTGACGAGTGACTGGTGACAAGTGACCAACTACTTTATAAAATTAAATTTTTCTGGCAGTGTTGATGACATTGATATTGTCGAAACGGGTTGTCGAGCTGCCATGTGATACTGCACTGACTTGTCCTGGTTGTCCTTTGCCATCGAAGAAAGAACCAAACATACGGTAGTCTTTTTCATCGCAAATTTTAGAACAGGCATTCCAAAACTCTTGGGTGTTGGCTTGATAGGCAACATCTTTGAGCATCTCGGTTATTTTACCATTTTTGATCTCGTAGAAAAGAATGCCCCCAAATTGGAAATTGTAACGTTGTTGGTCGATGGAATAAGACCCTCGCCCGACAATATAAATGCCATCTTCTACATCACTAATCATGTCGTTTACAGAATAAGGTGTCTTGTTGGGTTCTAAGGAGACATTGGGCATTCGTTGGAATTGAATGGTGGACCAACTATCGGCATAACAACAGCCATGTGATTGATCTTGATCAATGATTTTTACTTGATCTCGAATCGCTTGATAATTGACTAAAATACCGTCTCGAACTAAGTCCCATTGTTTGGTCTTTACCCCTTCATCGTCATAACCTACTGCTCCTAATGAATGTTCTTGGGTTTTATCAGCAAAGAGATTGACGATTTCACTTCCGTAGTTGAATTTTTTGGTTTCCCATTTGTCAAGCGTGGCAAAACTGGTTCCTGCATAGTTGGCTTCGTATCCTAAAACTCTGTCTAATTCTAAGGGGTGTCCAACTGACTCATGAATGGTCAGACCTAAATGATTGGGTTCTAATACAAGAGAATACTTGCCTGCTTCTACAGACTTTGCATTTAGAACTTGACGAGCTTGTTTTGCTGCATTTATAGCATCTTCGACAATATCGTATCCTTTGTTGTAAAAGACAAGTCCTTCTGCTGGACCTATAATTTTGTCACTTGGATTTTCTTGTAAATATTCATAGCCCATTCCCATTGGTGCGCTTATGGAAGAACGAGCATAAAATTTGCCTGTATCAGCGTCTTTGCAGGTGACAGAGAAAGTGGGCCAAATACGATGGACATCTTGGTCGATATAAGAACCTTCAGAAGATGCGAAGTATTTTTGTTCGTTTACTTGGAAAAGGCTGGAATTGATGAAGTCGGCTCCGTTTTCCATCGCAGCGGCATTGGCTGCTAATAATAAATCTACTTTTTCGGAAATAGGAACTTCGATTGCTTTTTTCTTGATGGGTGTTTGCCAAGAAACTTCACCGTAGGATGATGTAGGAGCTAAAACGACAGGATCTTCTTGTATTTTAGAATTGGCTTTGGCAATAGAAACAGCCAATTTAGCAGCCTCTTGGATGCCTTTTTCATTTACTTGGTTGGTCGCTGCAAAGCCCCATGTACCATTGGCAATTACTCGTATTCCGACACCAAATGACTCGGTATTGCGAATATTGCGAACTTTTTCTTCTCTGGTGAATATATATTGGTTGAGGTAGCGACCTATGCGGACATCTACATAACTTGCCCCTTCTTGGGTAGCGGTATTGAGGGCGACATCGGCTAGTCGTTTTTTGAGGGTTTTGTCGATGGGTTCCAGCATCTTGGATACACTCACTTCGTTGCCCATTAGAGGGACTTGTAGCATCATTCCCCCTATTCCTAAGCCGCTTAGTTGTAAAAATGTTCTTCTATCTAGGTTTGATTTCATATCTAAATAATTTGTATGGGCAATATAGGGCTTTGTATGGAGAAAATTGAGTTTTTAACAGAAAATTAGGAGTTTTTGTTTAACTGGAGTCTTTA
>JAHDBB010000670.1 GCA_020630635.1 Chitinophagales bacterium | reverse complement strand
CCATATTTGACACTGGCTTCTCGCAATTTGGTTCCAATGTCTGCTAAATTTGCCCAGCCATCTTCATTGGCACAACTAGTTACTGCTGCCAAGACAGCTTTTTCTTGTTCACTTCTTGTCATAGCTTTAAAAATTTATTTAATTCAATAAAAATGTATAAAGGTTTTCTATATTAAAAATTAAATCTTCAAAGTTGAATTAAAGTAAGTCATTGGAATGGGGCAGTTGTTCCCCAATTCCAAAAAGTATCAGATTTGCCTTTTTATACTAAAAAAAAATAAAGATGTTACTTTTTATCAAAAAATAAAAAAATAGTGAATGGATTTTTCTTAAAACAACCTATTGTTTTATATTGTTATGTTTTATGAGTTATATTTAAATTTGTTTTAACCTTTTTGGCATCAGACTTTTACAAATACCAAATAAGAAGGTTTTGTACGTTTTTTTACTTTTTTTGTCTTAAAACGTCCTAAAACTACGATATAAGTACATTTTTTTATAAAACATAGACCAAGAAAAATTATGTGTATTGTCTTTTAGACCCCAAAATAGTTTTGTAACTTGCAATTCCCAAGCAATCATTTTAGGGAAGGGACAACCTCTAATATACTCAACATAGAATATTTGTTGTCTATTCTCTCACCCTATTGACAATAATTAATTACCAAAATCAAAGCATGTATTTTAGTTCTGAAAAAGGTCTAAGAGTGAAAGACCATATAAGCGATTATCTCAAAACCATCCCCCAATATACGCCTGCCGAAATGTTGAGGATGATTGATAGTTATGGATATATAGGGCAGGAGAAAGCCAAAAAAGCGGTGAGCCTGATGGCATTTAGACATATCAATCGCTTACGCAAAATCTATCTGGAGGGTGTGGATAAATTCATTTTGCCCTCCAAAGAAAATTATTTGATGATCGGTCCCACCGGATGCGGTAAGACCTTTCTTGTCGAAATTTTATTCAATCGTATTTTAAAACTTCCTACCGTTGTCATTGACATTACCTCCTTTTCTGAAACGGGATATGTTGGACAAGATCCTGTGACACTACTGACTCGTTTGATACACAATGCAGAAGGCGATCCTTATACCGCCTCTATTGGTATTGTTTGTATTGATGAATTTGATAAGCTGTCTAGTGGCAAAAATAATGCGGTTTTTTCGGGAGCCGGTACGACCAAAGATGTAAGCGGTTTAGGTGTACAACGGGAGTTGCTCAAAATGCTGGAAGGAGCAGATGTAGATGTGCCGTTGAGCATTACCCACTCTTCTTATGCCGAGCGAGTCACTTTCAATACCTCCAATGTTGCCTTTATCGCTTGCGGTGCTTTTTCGGGTTTCAAAAGACTATTGGATATAACCAAACAAGGAGGCATTGGTTTTGGCAGACCAACCAACAAAGATGAAGACGGCAAAAAGGTAGCGGTATCGTTCAAACGAGCCGATATTGAAAAAGTCGTGTACTTTGAATCTTATGGTATGATGCCCGAATTGATTGGGCGTTTTTCTCGCATTGTTCCTTTCCAAGCTTTAGGAAAAGACGACCTTAAAACCATTCTTCAACGCAACACCATCAATCAATATAGTCAAGAGTTGGAGTTGGAAGGGGTAAAGTTGGTGATCGAAGAAGAGGTATTGGATCATGTCGTCGAAGATGCTCTCAAACGAGAAACAGGAGCAAGAGCCTTGAAGTATTCTTTATTAGAATATTTGGAAGATGCCTGTTTTGACATGTATTCTGCTGAAAAGAAATGGAAGGAAGTGCGTTTATTCAAAAACAAAGATGAAATCGAATGGGAGGCGAGTTAATAGAGTGACAGGTTTTGAGTGACAAGTAGCATTTTCTTGAATTTGAATAAAATCGAAATTCTATTAATTTTCAATAATCCTACTTAATTAGGAGAGAACGGATAGCGGCTTCGTCGTGACGGGTCTCCCCGCTATCCGTTCTTATTCATGCAGCCTAGCACTGCCGCAAGTCTTTAGCATTCATACCACTACTATCGGGTCTAGTTGGTTGAGGAAAGTACTGCTTAGGACCAGCAGTCTTATGGAACCTCAATTTCAACATCAAAAGCAGTGGCGGTTTCTTGGGATTTTCCTATTAAAATTTGAGCTGATCTTCCTTTGGTTAATAGAAACAATAAGCCCAAAACCCCGATTAAGAAAATACCAAAAACCAAAATGCACCCAATAGCCCATCCCCAAGCCGACCATTTTTTATGTTTACCTTCTTCATACATAATCGTCGATTCCAAAGGTATAATTTGTCCATCGACGGTTTCCACACTCTTCAATGCCAGCTCAATTTCTCCCGCCCGTCCCATAGTTCTTTTGGACTTCACACTTTGTACATTGGCACGTATCCTTGCACCTCTTTCAATGACGGTTTTCCCTTCAACGACAACATCCTTATAATTTTCTAAAAAGATGGTTTGACCTGTATAAACTTCATCGCTGTTGATGTTTTCTTTAACAATCGCTACCATACGAGTTCCTCTGGGCAATAATACTTTGTCCGATTTGCTTTCGATAGAAGGAACAATCGTCGGTAAAAAATCTATTGGTGAATAGCTCCATAAATCCTGTTGAGGAAGAGAGGCAATAGAATTAGAGGAGTTGTGAGGTGTTACCTTTTTCTGATATTTTGTGATAGAAATACCCGATGGCTTTGATTCTTTGTAGGTTTTAAAAGCAGGAGAACCCATTGGATGGGAAGGACGACCACAAGCTGCCAGCAAACACAAAAGCCCAAGTCCTAAAATACTTTTAAAGGTATTAAATGTAATATGAGACATAGTAAGGTAATTTCTAATGATTTAATTCTAAAATTCTAACGGAATACGGTTACGATAAGTTGTGTCCAGAACCCACTAGACCCGATAGCAGTGGTATCCTCCTTGTAGAGCAAAGATGGAATTTGCTCTACAAGGAGGGTAAGAACGGATAGCGGGGAGACCTGTCACGACGAAGCAATATACGTTCTCTCCTCAAAATGAAAAAAAATATTAAAAAATCTCTTTTTCTCCTCAAAATCATTTAAATTGTTGGGCTAAATATATTACTTATCATTAGGATTGTAAGAAATAACCAAAACATTGGACGCT
>JAHDBB010000669.1 GCA_020630635.1 Chitinophagales bacterium | reverse complement strand
TAGACGGTTTAGACAACCTCAATAGCGTAGGTGGACAACTCAATATCAGTTTCAACGACACCTTACTCCATGTCAATGCCCTTGCCAATCTTACCAATATTGCCAGTGAACTCAATCTCGAAAATAATGATGATTTATTGAATATTGATGGCTTAAATAATGTCGTCAATGTTGGTGGAGATTTGACGATTGCCAACAATGGATTTATTACGACCAGTTTATTTGAGAATCTTGAAAATGTAGAAGGGCATCTACGTATTTTTAACCACGAGTTTTTACAAAGCTTTACAGGTTTTCAAAATCTCCAAAATGTATCAGGGGACTTTTACATCCATCAAAATAAGTTGTTACAAGAAATCAATGGCTTTAATAGTTTAGAATATATTGGCGATTTTTTTCACATTCGAGAAAACAAAGCTTTAGACAATATCAATGGATTTAATGCATTGGATACCATCGCCACTTTCTTTGAGATTAATCACAATGATCAACTTTTTTGTATTGAAGGCTTCAATGAATTAGAATATGTTGGAAGCTATTTTACCATCTATGAAAATGTCCTACTTAATAAAGTCAATGGCTTTAATCAATTAAATAGTATTGCAGGTACTTTAGATATTTATGGCAATCTTTCATTAAATGAAGTAAATGCGTTTACATCTCTAAAGGAAGTGTTTGGTCCACTCAATATTTTTGGAACCTATAATCTTTATAACCTTAGTATTTTTACCAGTTTAGAAGCCGTACATGGAGATATTCGCATTTATGACAATCATGCTTTGAACAGTATCGCAGGTTTAGACAGTTTGAGCGATGTCGATGGTTCCTTGATTATTAGAAACAATCCGCTTTTGACAGACATCAATGGCATCAATCATGATATGCACATCAAAGAAGACATCCAACTCAATTGGAATCCTTTTTTACAAAATATCAGTGGTCTAAATGGAGAGATTGTTGTAGAAGGGGCAGTCGGGATTTTAGGAAATGAAAGTTTGCTTTGTATCGACGGATTAAATGGCTTAACGACCATTGGAGGCTCATTAAGAATTGAAGGAAATACACAGTTACAAAAAATCAATGGATTCCAAAGTCTCTTTTTAGTTGAAGGCGATTTTGATATTTGTAGCAATGAAAACTTGACCGACATCAACACCTTTCAAGACATTAAAGCCATCGGACAAAACTTTAGTTTAGAACACAATCATAACTTAGAATTTTGCTGTATTTTCAATTGTCTATTTGAGATTGTAGAAGGCGATATTTCGATAGACGACAACGATGAATATTGCAGCTCCTTGTTAGAAATTTATGTGTCTTGTCCCTCTCAAATTGACTGTCAATACAATCGCATTGATGTACAATGCTATTATGATTTGAATGAAAATGGTGTACAAGATGAAGAAGAATATGGACTCAACAATCAAGCTGTTTTATTAGCTCCTCAACAAACAGCCGCTTTGACAGGACCAGACGGAAACCAAAGTTTTTTCGTGGACGATGGAACCCATTTATTGACTTGGCTAAATGATGTCTATTGGACATTGACCACTACTGATTCAAGCTATCAAGTAACGGTTGCCAATGATACGACGGTAGAACGTTTATTTGGATTAAAACCCAACGAAACCATCACCTTATTAGAATCTGACTTGACAGCAGGACTGACCCGTTGCAATCAACAAACGCCTTATTGGTTGACTTATACCAATACAGGAACGACCATCTCCAATGGAACGATTGAGTTTATCCCTCATTCGGATATGACCTTGATACAATCCATTCCACCAGCAGACGACCAAATTGGTAATACACTTTATTGGAATTATGAAAACTTATTGCCAACTCATAGCGAAACCATCCAATTAATTTTTGAAATGCCAGGTGTGGAGTCCTTCGCCCAAATTATAGCTTCACAAGGCTTTGTTTCTGCCTTAGACGAAGAAGAAAATCTTTTAGCAGAAAGCAATTTTATCCATCAATCCGAATTGCTTTGTAGTTATGATCCCAATGATAAGTTGGTTAAACCGAGAGGATTAGGGGAAGAACATTATACGCTTTTAGGCGATACCTTAGAATATACAGTACGTTTCCAAAATACAGGAAATGATACGGCTTTTCAAGTAGTTATTTTAGATTTGTTAGATGAAAACTTAGATTGGAATACCTTCAAACCTTTAGCCAGCAGTCACGATGTTCAGACCTTTTTTAATATCGAAACAGGTTTGGCAGAGTTTTATTTTTATGATATTTTATTGCCTGATAGCACAACTAATTTTATAGAAAGTCAAGGCTTTATCAAATTTAGTATTGAACACAAGGAGGACTTAGCTGATTCTACGGTTATCAAAAATAGTGCGTCTATCTTCTTTGATGCGAATCCACCGATTCATACCAATGAAACTTTTAACACTTTTGTTGATGATTTACCTTTACTTTCATTGGTCGATTTAAAAGTCTTCTTAGAGGGAGCGTATGACACACTGACTGGACAAATGCGAACCGATTTATTAGCAGCCGAATTATTGCCTTTACAACAGCCTTTCCAAGAATATCCTTATGAATTTACAGAAGATATGTCATTGGAGTCATATCAAGCATTTCCACCTAATACGGTAGATTGGGTTTTAGTAGAAGCCAGAAGTGGTATTCCCAATATCATAGGCGAAGCTGCTACACAAGTTGCGGAACAAGTCGCAGGATTATTACAAGCGGACGGTTCTATCGTCAGTCTCACAGGAAATCCTTTGACCTTTAAAAATCTGATAGCCAATGAGCCATATTATTTCGTCGTTCGCCATCGCAATCATTTAGACGTCATGACGACCCAACCTTTGATTGCAACCCAAACGATGAGCTATGATTTTACCACAGCGATTACACAAGCCTATGGACTCAATCAACAAGCACAACGCAATACAGGACCTGCCTTAATGTTTGTTGGTGATTATAATCAAGATGGTGTCATACAAATTTCTGACATAGATGTTTGGTTGAGCGATCCAGCTATTCTGAGTGCTTATTTGCCAGGCGATGGAACATTAGACGGAGTTATTCAAATTACAGATTATGATGTTTGGCTTCCCAATAGTGCGAGGATTGGAGTGGTGGAA
>JAHDBB010000051.1:2425-19316 GCA_020630635.1 Chitinophagales bacterium | reverse complement strand
TCCGACGTAATCAAATTATGAATGCGTTGTTGAGTTTGATGGATAATGTTTTTGGATAAAAGCTCGCATCTACTTTCCAAAATGCTTAATATTGCATAAAAAACCATACAATGGACACTATTTATTTGCAAAGTTTTTACGTTTACTCCAATTATGTAGATAAGAATCTTCAAATTGATCTGTATCCAGAAGATAATAAGTCTTTTAAGCATCTGATTTTGACGGGTAAAAATGGAAGTGGGAAGTCTACGACCTTAAAGGCTTTGTTTCGGGAGCTTTTTAATATGAAATCCTTTAAAGGAAATAATAATTCATTTTACTATGATTTGTTAGAAGAGAAAAAGTCAAAAGAAGCAGTAGATAGAAATATCAATGATTTGGGTTATTCTAATCCCAAAGTAGATGTGAAATTGAATAATAATAAAGAGATTAATGATTTGCTACTTGTTTTTATTCCTTCTCTTTTAGATTTTAATATGGAAGAAGCCCATCCAGATAAGCCATTAGATTTTGCGATTATTTTGAATAAACAAATGGAGTTTATCAAATCAATGGAAAATGTAAAAGGCTCTGTGATTCAATATATTAATTTTCATAAATCAGTTATTCAACAAATTGATAATTCCAAGAAGAATATTGATAAATTAAAAAATGAAAGTAAAGAAAAGGAAAATTCAAGAATAAGTTTTGTTAATATTCCATTGATTAATGAGGAGAAAAAACTTAAAGACCTTCAAAAATCCCTCAACGAAAACCAAGAAGAAATCACCAAACTAGAAAACCAACTCCAAACCCTCAACCCTGAAATCTCCCTAAGCCATTTTTTTGAACAATATTTAGTCGATAAAAAGAAAGAACAAGCCTATGCCTTAGCCGATGAAGAAACAGAAAAAGCAGAAATAGGAAAACAATGGTTCTTACTATTAGAGCAAACTTTCCAAACACTTTTTGAAGAAGAAGACCTAAAACTCAAACACAAATTTAACAATACCAATATCACAGGAAAATCCTCTTTTTACTTTGAATTTCCAGATGGACGGACTGCTGTATTTAATGAATTGGCAGACGGTTACAAAAGCATCTTAAATATGTTTTCGGAAATTCTATTACAGATGGAAGCATTCAAGTTTTCCAATAAGATAGAAGAAGAACCAAGTGGCATTGTATTGATAGATGAAATCGAAGCGCATTTACACATCAGCTTACAAGAAAAAATCTTGCCTGTCTTAACCCAATTTTTTCCGACTTTACAATTTATTGTTTGTTCTCATTCGCCCCAAGTGATTGCGAGCATTGAAAATTGTAACATCTATGATTTGACGACCAAAGAATTGGTGACTGATTTCTTGGGAGGATTGTCTTATGATGTCATTTCAAAGGTGCATTTTGGGATTGAAACAGAGTATTCTTTAATGGTAAGTAAGTGGGTGAAGAAGGCTAAAAATATTTTGAAGAAAACGGAAAAAAGCCCAGAAGATGAAGTCGAACTCAAACGTATTGAAGGGATTTTAAGTGAAATTTCACCTGAATTGACTCATGAGATTTTTCTCTATTTTAATATGAAGCAAGTATGATCAATGTTGATAGAAGTGTCGTTGAAGAACCAGAGATAGGAAAACATCACAGAAGTCTCAAAATCTTGGATGCTTTGGAGATAGTTTTTTTGAATAAATGTTATTTGTGTGAGTCCAAATATTTCCGACCTGATAATTGTGAGGTGGATCATTTTGTTGGTCAATGTGAAGATGAAAACAAAAAACTAAAATGGACAAACTTTTATTTATCTTGTGGAGATTGTAATAGAAGTAAGCCTAAAAAAACACCCAAAAACGGTTATTTAGATGTTTGTAAAGAAGAGGATGATGTGGAAATAATGATTGGTTACAGCTTAGATGAATATGACTATGATAAACCTGTTTTCTATCCAACTGATTCTGAACCCACTCAAAAGACCTTGAATACCATTAATTTATTGGAAAGATTTCACGATGGACATGATGCCAATACTAGGCGTAAGACAGCTTCTTTAAGAGAGGCAATTAGAAAGCAAGCCTGTATATTGATAACCGAAATTGCCAAGCATCAAAAGGCTGAAATAGATAAAAATCAACGACAAATTGCTGTCAGTTTAGATAAAATTAAACGCTGTCTAAGCCGAGAATCTCCCTTTACCATGTTGATGAGAGACATTGGTAAACGCTATGGATATGAGCATTTATTTGACTAAACCTGTCAGATAATGTTTTTGACTAAAACCTAGTGAAAGATCAGAAGTAAACTATTCCAAAATGGGACTAAGAGATTTTTTGATTTTTAAGGCGAAAAACAGAGTCATAGCAGGGCTACGACGAGTATTTTCAACGCCAAAAATCGGAAAATATTGATGTCACATGGAATAAGTTATTTTTGTTGTTTCACCTACATCTCATACCCTCGTCCTACCCAATATTTCCAAGTATCAATTACTTTAACCGTATCCTCATCCGCACTATCTTCATAGGCTTCTAAAGTGTGTAATTCAACTGCAAATACAAAATCATTAAATTCTACTTCTACCCAATGATTAGATGGATAGTCACCTTCAAAATCTTTTAAATTGAGAACATTAACTTCTTCCAATGTAGGAGTTTTACCTCTTTTTTTAATGAGGGCTTTAGCGGTAAAGGGAAATGCCATAGTTTCTGCAATGTAGTGCCACCAACCCATTCTCACTTCCTCTTGATCTTTGGTATCTACGACAACTTCAAACATAATGAAGTCTTCAATGATAGGGTCTTTTTCTATTTTTTTATGCATGATAATTATATTATTTGAAAAAATTAAGATTGGGTTTCCACCTTCTGTAATGCCGCTTTATACGTATCAATCGCACGTTGACGAGCCATTTTATGCTCTACAATCGGCTTCGGATAATCAGGCGTTCCATATTCAGGAACCCATTGTTTGACATAAATACGTTCTTTATCAAACTTATCCAATTGCGAAGTTGGGTTAAAGATACGAAAATACGGAGCAGCATCACAACCCGAACTGGATGCCCATTGCCAGCCTCCATTATTGGCTGCCAAATCAAAATCCAATAATTTTTTTGCAAAGTACGCTTCGCCCCAACGCCAATCAACCAATAAATGCTTTGTTAAAAAACTGGCGGTAATCATTCGTACTCGATTGTGCATAAAACCCGTTGCATTTAGTTCTCGCATTCCTGCATCAACGATGGGATAGCCCGTTTTTCCTTCACACCAAGCCTCAAATTCCTGCTCATTGTTGCGCCAAGGAATGGCTTCATATTTGGGTTTAAAAGCACTCGTGGCAGCGTGGGGAAAATGGTATAAGATCATATGATAAAAATCTCTCCAAATCAATTCATTTAAAAAAGTATCACTTTTATGTCGAGTATGGGTCGCTAATTGTCGCACACTAATCGTTCCAAAACGTAAATGTACGCCTAAACGAGAGGTGCTTTGATAATATGGGAAATTTCGATTTTCACCATAATTTGCGATGATGTCTTTAGGAACTTGACTGGATGGAAAATCGGTAGAAATAGGTTGGAAACCTAAGTCTTCCATACTTGGAATTGGAAGTACATTTGTTTCTAAAAGGTTGTTTGAATGCTGTTCGCTTGGGAAGGATTGGATGGGGTTTGCTTCTAAGTACTTTCGCCATGTTTTGGCATAAGGAGAAAAGACCGTATAAGGCTTTCCATCTTTTTTCAACACCTCATTTTTATCAAAAATCACCTGGTCTTTATAGCCTTTAAAGGAAATATCTTTGGATTGTAATAGATCATAAACAGCTCTATCTCGTTGTTGAGCGTAGGGTTCATAATCTCGGTTGGTATAAACGCTGGCGATATTATAAGTTTCTAAAAGCCCTTTCCAAATCTCTAAAGGTCGTCCCTGTTTTACCAAAATCGACTTGCCTTTTTCACCCAATTCCTGATGGATTTTGGTCAAGTAGTCATGAATAAATTGTAAGCGTTTATCTTGTTTATCCTCTAATTTTTCCAAGATATTGGTATCGAAAATAAAGAGTGGTAGGACAGGATATTCGCCTTGTAAAGCATGATATAAGCCCGTATTATCGTGGAGGCGTAAGTCTCGGCGATGCCAAAAAATGCTGATCGGTTTTTCCATATTTGCAAAGGGTTTAAAATCAATCAACAAGTCAAAAGATGTTTTTGTTTAAGATTTTTTATTAGGAGAGAATGGGGCTTGCTTCGTCGTGATAGGTCTCCCCGCTATCCACTATTATGGTGACGCTTCGCAAAATTTTTTAGCCCACACACTTTCACCATAGCCGTTACTATCGGGTCTAGTTGGTTATGGAAAGGATTTCTTAGTGACAGTAGCGGTGACGATGGGACGTTTTTATAAGTCCATAGTCGATGGTCAATAGTCCATAGAGCAGTTCATTTCGTGGTTTTGGGGCAAGGAGATATTTTATTTTTCGATTAACAAATTATCAATTGTCTCTTCTTCTCAACATCTAAGATCTGTATCGTTCATCCCTATCTACTGGCACTAAGAAGTATCTTAACTCAACCCAATTAGCCCCGATAGTAGTGGTATTCGTGTAGAAGCGTTGGCTTAGAAAAACGTTGGCAACACGAATAAGAACGGATAGCGGGACTTTCCATTACAATGAAAGAGGAACCATGCGCTCCTAAAAAATCTAAAAACGCACAGTATCTTTCTATATAGTTTTTTTGTAAAAGATTATTCGTCTAAAATCTTCTCTAAAGCGATCCCTCTAGAGCCTTTGACTAAGATCGTTGTATTAGAAAACTTTTGCTTTTTAAACCACTTAGCGGCTCCTTCACTATCGTCAAAATGTTTGTAACCATTGGCATAAGGTGCAAACTCTTTACCGACCAATACCACTTGATCAAGACTCATATCTTCTACAGCCTTTACAATTTGTTCATGTTCTTTGGCACTGTATTTACCTAGTTCCAACATATCGCCTAAGATGACCACCTTCTTTTTACTTTCCAACGTATTCAAATTAGAAAGGGCGGCATTCATGCTGCTAGGATTGGCATTGTAAGCATCTAGGATAATGGTGTTAGATCCCTTTTTGACCACTTGAGAGCGATTGTTTTTGGGAACATAACTTTCTACTCCTTTCTTGATTTTTTCAAAAGGTACCTCCATTTTGGTTCCTACCGCAATAGCAGCCAACACATTGTCAAGATTATAGGTCCCAATTAATTTGGTTCCTATAGATAAAGGTTCTTCCAATTTTTCGTCATTAGAAGGTAGCCAATTTACTGTTAGATAAGGATCTGATGCCTGTGTTTTACCATGAATATTGCAGAATTTGCCCGTACCGTAGGTGGTGACTTCTTTCATAAAGTAAGCGACTTCTGCTACTTTAAAGTCATTCATATTGACAAAAAGATGGCCCTTGTTGGCATCTAAATATTCAAAAAGTTCACCTTTGGCTTGTTGTATTCCTTTTTCACTTCCAAAGCCTTCCAAATGGGCTTTTCCAATGTTAGTTATTAGCCCAAAAGAAGGTAGAGCAATATGACAAAGTTGATTGATTTCATGGAGATGATTGGCTCCCATTTCGATAATGGCAACCTCATGTTCTGAATCAATAGATAAAACACTCAAAGGAACACCAATGTGATTATTGAGATTTCCTTTGGTTGCAAAGGTACGATAAGTCGTACTTAAAACGGCGTAAACCAATTCTTTAGTAGTTGTTTTGCCATTGCTTCCTGTAATTGCAATGATGGGAATTTTCAACTTTTTAGCATGGTAGGTAGCCAAGTCTTGCAATGCTGTAAGACTGTCTTTGACCAGAATACATCTTTCGTCGTCTAGTTGGTAGTTTTTATCGTCAACTACGACAAAAGAAGCCCCTTTTTTGAGAGCTTTTTCAGCGTATTCATTTCCATTAAAATTGTTCCCTTTGAGCGCAAAAAAGATTTGGTTCTTTTTTATAGTTCGTGTATCAATGCTTATGCCGTTTGAATCTAAAAAGCATTGATATAGTTTTTTTCTCCCCACAGATTTATATATTTAGTAACTGATTATATCTAAACGTTTAACTATCCCATGGGTGAAATGGGGAATAATATAGTTACTCAACGATGATCTTTTGATTAGCAATCAATTCGTTGTGAGCGTTCGTTATTTTTAGTATGTATATATTTGATGGTAAATGATGTGTAGAAAACTTAAATTGATTTTTTCCTTGATGAGCGTAACAAGTATGTAAATCTTTTATGAGTTTTCCTTCTATATTATAAAGACGCATTTTTAAAATTTGGTCATTATCCAAATTAAAATCTATATAGATAAAATTATTCGATGGATTAGGAAAAGTTTTAACATTTATAGTATTAGATAGACTCGGAGTTCCTACGGCTGGTGCGCCAAAAGGAGTAGTAAGTTGTGCTACCCAATTGCCTCTTTGACCTTGTGCGCTGGGGCCTGCGCCTGCTAATTTTCCAAATGTTCCTGTAGTCCAAACGACTCCTGGTTGGCTATACTGTCGTTCTGAACCTGTGTAATCTCCCCATCTATAATAACTGGGTGTAGAAGAAGGTGAAAGACTTCCAATACTTTTGGTTCCTTCTTTCAATATAACCACTTCTGAATATTCGCCTTTTCGATAAAAAATGGCAGAACCTCCAGGATAATCTTCAGGGGAAGTGTGGTCAAATGAAATGATACATTGGTCGTCTCCAGGAAATCCTGTGTAGGATAAATTAGGGTAAGCGTAATCTTTGAGGGTATCGGAAATGATGGATACGGATAAGTTTCTTTCTCCTGTGACATCCTCAATAATACCGTGATAAACACCTGCTAATCCTGTTTCTGGAACCAATGTGGTGGAAACAAAATGAATGCGATCTTCTTCGTAATATGCGCCTAAAATACGTGCATCATTTGTCAATAGTAGTTTGTTATTGGCAACTTGCCTTCCATTCGGTGGTACTCCATAAGGAACCTCACTTTTGAGCAAATCTACCTTGAGTTCAGCATTTTCATCATCTAAGTCACCTGTAATTTCCATGAAAAAGATGCTGTCGTTATTTTCTGAAAAGTTTCTGTTTGAAAGTAAATAGAGATTGGGACCGTATAAAGCACTTCCGCCTTCTATAGGGATCGCATTACGGACAGGATTGCCGTTGAATACGGTTTGTGTCCAAAGTCCTGTTTCCAATGTTTCACCTGCATAGCCTTTGCTTTTGTCAAATTGCCAAACAATGGTTCCTGCAAAACCTTCTATCCACCCTAAACCATCTTGTAATAGATTGGCGGTGATGAATAGCTCGTTTTCTGTAAGAGCCAACATGGGATAATCCGTCCAAGTATTGTTTTCGAGTGGATTGCCTTCTACCTCATACAAGTTCCAAAGTTCTGTTGGATTATTGGTACTGGAAAAGCATAAAATGATGCTAGAGTTTTCAGAGTCAAATTCGTTAAGGAAAGCTAAGATAAAGCGGTCTTCATTGGGATCATAGACGACTTTGGGGTCATAGACACTAATCAATGTATCTAAAGGCAAAACAAACTCATTCAATGAAATTTCCATTGCTTCATAAGAGGTGTCGTTTACATCTGTCATAAAGATAGATGAATTGACGACTGATACCAACCATCCGTCATCCGAAATAGCTAAGTCATTATCATTGGGCTGGCTAAATTCGAGGTTGGAAACAAAGGTCTGCCCTATGATGGGTGGGTCTTCACTAACTTGTTGAGTCTTGAATGAAGGTTGTACATTTGTTTTAGGTTGGATGCCTAATTTGATGCCTTGAAGATAATCTCGATAAGAATCACCGTCGGGATTGGGTTCTTCTTTGATTCGGTGTAAACGGGGAAAAAAATCCTCTGTTACAGAACTAGGGCTAAAAGTACCTTGTTTTGTAAATTGAAAAGATTGCCGTTCAAATTGGATGTCTTTAGGGTTTTGTGCCAATAAGCTGAACCCTATGAGTAACAAACAAAGAGAGGATAGGTGTTTCATTGTTTAGAGGTTTCTAAAGTCTGTGACAGAAACGAAAACGTACTTTCCGTAACGATCTAGACCCGATAGTAGCGGTATGAATGCAAAAAGGCATTTGACCACAAGTCGAAAAGACTTGCAGTAGAGTAGGGATTGCATTCATAAGAGCGTATAGCGGGGAGACCCGTTGCGACGAAGCTGTATTCGTTCTCTCCTAAATGATAATTTCTATATTGTTGAATTTATTTTTTAGCATCATAATAAATAAAGGGATGAAAACGTAAACTTTTTGTATCATCCCTTTATAATATTTTTTTATATAATCAAAAATAATTAATCCCGATAAAAATATTTAGTGAGATAGCAAACGCATTGATTTTTATAGCTTTATAAAGACTAATGTATATTTTATTTGCTATCAGTAGTTATATAAATCAATCAATGCGTCTTTAAATCTCTGAACGGGAAGATAGTTATTTTCTAACGCTTTTGCAAATGGAACAGGGGTATTTAATGCAGCAACCCGTGTAATGGGACCGTCTAAATACTCAAAACACGTTTGTCCAATCATTCCTGCGATGTCTCCACCAATGCCTCCTGCCATACTATCTTCATGCAAGACAATAACCTTTCCTGTCTTTTTGACCGACTTGATAATGGCTTCCGTATCCATTGGAACAAGCGAGCGCAAATCTAGTAAATCTGCTTGAATGTGTGGATTTTCAGCCAATGCTTCTATTGCCCAGTGAACGCCCAAACCATAGGTAATGATGGATAAATCTTCACCGCTTTGAACCAACTTCGCCTTACCAATTTCAACGGTATAAGCATCATCAGGAATTTCCGCACTTAGACGACGATACAAGGCTTTGTGTTCAAAATACATCACAGGATTGGGATCATTGATCGCCGCCATCAACAAGCCTTTGGCATCATAAGGATTTGACGGATAAACAATTTTAAGTCCTGGCGAATGATAAAACCATGCTTCATTGGATTGGGAATGAAAAGGTCCTGCACCCACTCCTGCACCTGTTGGCATTCGTACCACTACATCTGCATTTTGTCCCCAACGATAATGTACTTTGCTTAGGTTATTGATGATTTGATTGAAACCACAAGTAACAAAATCAGCAAATTGCATTTCGATCATTGACTTATATCCTTTGATGGATAGCCCTAAACCAATTCCTAAAATGGCCGACTCACAAAGTGGTGTATTGCGAACTCTATCTTTTCCAAATTCATCTGTAAAACCTTGTGTGATTTTAAAAACACCGCCATACTCGGCAATGTCTTGTCCCATTAATACCAAGTTGTCATGCTTTTGCATGGATTGACGAAGACCGTCAGCAATCGCATCAACAAAACGTTTTTCGCTGACTTTATTGGATTGAGGAGTCATCACTTCAGGCGTATAAGCCGTATAGATTTCAACTTTTTCCTTCTCTGTTGCCTCTGCAATTTCAGGGGTATTGTAAGCGATTTTTAATTCGGCTTCGATTAATGCCTTATTACTAGTGCGTGTTTCAGCAATATCTGTTTCAGTCAAGATATTTTCGGATAATAAGAATTTTTCAAAATTCTCAATAGGGTCTTTTTTAGCCCAAGTATCCATCAACTTTTTAGGTACATATTTCGTGCCAGATGCTTCTTCATGGCCACGCATTCGGAAGGTAAGGGCTTCGATCAATACAGGGCGAGGTCGTTTACGCATAGACTGGGCGACGTTTTTGATGGTCTCATAAACCTCCAAAATATTGTTGCCATCAATGTGATGACTTTCCATTCCATACCCTTTGCCTCGTTCATATAAGAAGTCGCAATTGTATTGTTCATTTACAGGTGTAGATAATCCGTAGCCATTGTTTTCGATCAAAAAGATGACAGGTAAATTCCAGACAGAAGCGACATTGAGGGCTTCGTGAAAATCCCCTTCACTGGTTCCGCCATCGCCTGTAAAGGCTAAAGCGACTTCTCCTTTTTTATCCAAAAGATTGGCTAAGGCAATTCCGCTTCCAACGGCTAATTGAGGACCTAAGTGAGAGATCATTCCAACAATATTGTATTCGTTGGTTCCAAAGTGGAAAGAACGATCTCGTCCTTGTGTAAAGCCAGCTTCTTTGCCTTGCCATTGCAAAAATAGACGGTGTAAGGGAATGTCTCTATTGACAAATACTCCTAAGTTGCGATGCATAGGTAAGATGTATTCGTTTGATTTGAGTGCTTTGGTCACACCTGCTGCAATTGCTTCTTGTCCAATCCCTGCAAACCATTTGCTGATTTTCCCTTGTCGCAATAGACTCAACATTTTTTCTTCTATCATTCGAGGAAGCAACATACTTTTATACAGTTCAATCAGTAAACGTTTGCTATGTCGCTTTTTCTGAAATGGAATATAAGACGCTGGACGCGTGAGTGTTTTCTGTGCCATGATAATTTTATGTGTGAGACAAGTTATCTTGTCATAGTTGTTAAAATAGTTTTGTTTTTGTTCATGAAAAGTGTACAATGATTGGTGACTTTTTAGAATGGGACGAATAGACGTTTTTTATTAATCCATAGTCGATGGTCAATAGTCCATAGTTGTGGTTCATTTCTTGAATTTTAGCACACAACCTAAAATCCTATTAATCACGAAAAATTCTAAAATCCTATTCTTGTTTTTTATTAGGAGCGAAAGGTTTGTCTTTCATCGTCTTGGAAAGTCCCGCTATCCGTTCTTATCCTCCATCGTAGAGCAAATTCACGAATTTGCTCTACGATGAAGGACACCACTGCTATCGGGGCTAGGTCGTTGCGTTCTCAACTTTTAGTAACTGAATCGCTCTATAATTTACGCTTCAAATAATTTAGGATTGGTCTCTGTATCTAATGAAATTTGTTGAATGGTAAAATAAAAAGTAGTTCCTTCACCTACTTCTGATTCTATCCATATCTCTCCTTTATGCTGATTAATGATTTGACGACAAATACTCAATCCAATCCCTTGACCTTCAAAATTTTGATGGTGCTGAACCCTACTAAAAATCTCAAAAATCTTGTTTTGACTTTCACTAGGGATGCCAATACCATTATCAGAGATGGAAAAAAGAAATTCATTTTCATTGGTACTTCCATTGATAACTACTTCTGGCGGAACATCTTCTTTTTTAAATTTGAGTGCATTGGAAATGAGGTTAAGAAACAATTGTTTGATTTTTATTTCATCTGCAATAATAAACTCAGGTAGATTGTTTACGATAATTTTACCATTGCTCTCATTTAAGTTATGATGAAGGAGACCTCTTAATTTTTCAATAAGCCGATAGACATTGATTTTTTTAAAGTTCAATTCAGAACCATTGATTTTAGAATAGTCCAAGATCCCACTAATGAGATTTTTCATTTGGGTTCCTGCATCCACGATATATTTTAAGAACTCTTGTTGCCTTTCTGTAAGGTTGTCGGTATTGGATTTAAATAAATTGGAAAATCCGATAATGGTATTTAAGGGCGATTTTAAATCATGGGAAACTCGATAAGCAAATTGTTCCAGTTCATTGTTAGAACGAATGTATTTGATTAAGTCATCATTTTGTTTTTGGAGTTTCTCATTATTTTGTTGAATAATTTTAGCTTGTTCTTCCTTTATTTTGATTTCATCTTTGATTCTATGATGACTTTCGAGGCTTTCCATAAATAAGCCAAACTTATTAAAAACCAATTCACTTTTCACTAAATCCTCTTTACTAAATGAGCCTCTTTTTTTGCCCATGATTAAAATACTTTTAGCCCCTGTAAAGTAAATCACAAATTCATTTTGTGGTTGTTTGGCAATTTGAGCAATATCGTTAAAATGTGTATGAGACTCATCTAAAATATTGAATTGTTTTTTGATGAGCATCAATACCAAATCAGGATCTATTTCATTGTGTTCAATGTTGGTTTTAGGAATCGAATATACCTTGATCATGCTATTCGGATATTCAAAGGTATAATATGCTGCAAAAGAAAGGTCTTTTTGAAGCATCAATGTTTTTAGAAAGGATTCTACATTTTCTTGAATATCGAACGATTGACCGATGTTAAGCAAAAGCTCATAGAGCGAGGATAAGGTGATTATGATATCTGATACCTGATTATTCTTCATGTTGTTCAAGTATACTTACCACAATTGTTTTGTGATGATAATCTAATAAGGCTCCATTGGCTGAAGAAATTTCTCCCATAGATAATACACCAAACACAGGTATATTTTTGGTTTTTGCTTTGGATGCAATATTTGCCAGTTCATCCTTAAATTGCTGATTTAGTATCCAAGTTCTAGAGATACAATCGGCCAAAAATAAAAATTGGGGATGCTGACATTTTTCAATCGCATCCTCACAAACTTCATGACCTGCCAAAAGCATATCATTGACTTCAGATTTCATTAAATACAGCACCGAGTTAGAAGGAATCTCTGCTCCAAATCGTATGGCTTGATTGTCTTCTAATATAACAGGATCACGAATCAAATTTTCTCTATCAGAACGATAAACTCCAAATGGATAATGTTTGGCATATTCATAATAGTTTTCTTTTGTCAGTTCTATGTCTTCTTCTTGTTCTATAATTTCTTTATAAACCTGATAAGCAGGTTGCCAATTAATCTGTTCGAGTAGATTAGCATTGGTCTTGGTGGCTAAATAAGGACCTGAAATGGTTTTCCAGCCATGTCGAATAGATTGGGTAATAAGATTTTTTAATAAAACAACCACTGCTGCATCTTTGAAGAATCCTTCATTGTTGAAAACACAATTGACTCTGTCAAAATTACTGCAACCTGTACCTGATCCAAAAACTTGATATTCAGAGCCAATTTCATTGTACAAACAGTAAACAAATTTGGAGATCCAATTGCTCAAACCATCTACTAAAATAAATAGACTACCTGATTGGCTTGAAAAATCTAATAGTGGAATTTGTATTTGACCATCATCTAATCCTTTAATAAGCACAGGATCAGAATTAAAGTGAACGGGTAATAACAAAACTTTATCAGAAAAACATGCATCATTGTGAATCACTCCAGGAAAAATTCCACCACAAAACCTGATTTCTTGTTGATTAAGTAATTCAATTAAGATGGAATAGTCCATTTTGGCATCTTCTCCACAAAGAATGATGAAATCATGTATACTTTCAGTATTATATTTATTAATATTAAAAAGAATATTTTCTGGTGTGGGTACATCAATAAGCATATTGACAGGCTTTAATTTTATGGATTGATATAAAGAACAAACACTTTAAAAGGGACTTGTGATCCGTTTGCAAAAATACAACAAAAATATTCTATTGATACGCTTATTTCTTTTCATTTGTTTTCCACCAATCATGAAAGCTTTGTTTGGCAAAAGTGGGGAGTTGGGCGGTATTGCCTAAGCTTTGTTGTAAGGCTTGTTTGAAAAAAAAGGACTTCACTCCTGATTTTAAAGCATTTAATTTTTTTCTATCTAGTAGGGCTTCTAAGTATTGTTTTTTTACAAAGTTATCCACTCTATTGGGCGTTTGTTTTTCTAAAACGTCTTTTCGTGTTTTTAATAACATCTTTTCTACATCCATATTGAATAAGTTTTCTTGTGGATCTTGTTCTGTTAGATGTACAAAAGGTAGGCTTGGATATTGCTCGCCGTCGTATAATAACGGAGTTAAAATAGCTCCAGCAATTCCTGTAAATTGAGCGTGGTAGTGTTGTTGATGGAGATTGTGATAAACAGGGCAAGTGTTGAGAGGTGCAGAGCATTCTATATCGTACAGCATCTCTCGCCAAGATGAATTGAGTAAGTTGCTGCGTCCGTTATCTAATAAAATGACGTAAAGTTGGGTTGGTCCATCTACTTCGTCATCTTGTAAGGGACCATAAAATAAGGTGTTAAAACTGTTGTGAGGTTTTCCATGATGATAGGCTGCATATAAAGGAAGTAGATGTTGTAAGTCCTCTTGTTTGGGCAAAATCCTTTCAATTCCTGCCACGACAATATGAATGTTGCAACAACTGGCTAACCAACTTTGGCTTCCTTGATTGTCACTTACAAAAATCCCACCTGAATCTGCCAGTAAAAAATCGGCATTGGTGATGCCCATTACTGGAAATTCAAAGTATTGGACGATGGTTTTTTTATAGAGTTCTAATAACTCTGGTAAGTTAGTAGGAGGGGAGTTGGTGGTATTTTCTTTGGCGAATACTTGCCTTAAAACCTGTTGAAGTTTTTCTTCATTTTCTGAAATAAGATGATGTAAAGGGTGACGACTTTTTTTTCGTAAATATCGCAATAAAAATTGTCCAATTTCGGTGGAGTGAAAGTCTATTTTTTTGTCTTGTAATACACCTTCTAATTCTATCTCTTGAAGTTCAGAAGCATTGCCCGTAAAGATGCTTTTGGGTTGGGTTTGGTTGATGAGTCTGAGGATGATGTCAATGGCTTCGGGTGTGTCTTCTGCCCAGTAAACCTTGCCTTTTCGTTCTTTTATTTTTTGCTCGAAGTGAATGAGGTTCGTATCCAAGTTTTCTAAGGCTTGGTGGCGGATATTTTTGGCTCGTTTTTTGGCAAGCACCAAGTCAGGTAAATGACTCAAACTTTCTTGGGTTTCCATTGCTAAATTGGCTAAGTTCTTCGCCAAGTATTGCTGGTCGTCCTTTTTTAAAAGTTCAATATCCGCTTTTTTGAGAAAGTACATTTAAACTGTGCATTTTTTGATTATGTGACGTTTCAGTTCTTTTCGTGGTTTGGGGACGACGGGACGTTTTCGGTTCTTTTTGTGGTTTGGGACGACGGGACGTTTTGTTTTTAACTCAAAGACAAGTTAATTCAACTTATTGAAAGTCATCGTCCCTTTACGTCCCATCGTCCCCTTTGTTACATTTTCTGATACTAAGAAGTTGTGTCTAAATCCAAAATAGCCCCGATAGTAGCGGTATAAATGCAATGCGTTGGCTTCAAAAAATAAGGCTGCATTTATAATAGCGGATAGCGGGACTTTCCAATACGACGAAGCATTGAAAAATGCGCTCCTAAAAAACAAAAACAGAACCGAACTATGGACTATCAACGGATTAACTGTGGGCTTTTTTATCTATCTACTCATCACTTGCTTCTACATCAACCTCAATGCGTTTATCTTGATTGACCAATTGCCAAGCCGTGTAAAAAACCAATTGCGCTCGTTTTTGCAACATATCAAATTCTATCTTGTCAACCGTGTCTGTTTCTTTGTGATAGTCTTCATGCGTACCATTGAAGTAGAAAATAATAGGGATATTGTTTTTGGCAAAATTATAATGGTCTGAACGATAGTAAAAACGATTGGGATCATCCTCGTCATTGTATTTATAATCCAAATCCATTTGAACATAGGTCTTATTCGCCACTTCATTGATCTTGTGTAACTCTGTACTCAAACGATCAGAACCGATAATGTAACAATAGTTTTTATCCTTTTCATCATGCAAATCATCCGTTCTACCCACCATATCAATATTCAAATCGGCGATGGTTTGGGAAAGAGGAAAGACAGGATTACTCACATAAAATTCAGAACCTAAAAGCCCCTTTTCTTCACCGCTAACCGTCATAAACAAAACGCTTCTACGAGGACCTTTGCCTGCTGCTTTGGCTTTGGCAAATGCTTCTGCTACTTCCAATAAAGCAACCGTTCCAGAACCATCGTCATCGGCTCCATTGAAAATCTTCGTGCCTTCGCTTCCTAAATGGTCAAAGTGTGCGGTTATCACTAGAAGTTCGTCTTTGAGATCTGTTCCTTCTAAGTAACCCAATACATTTTCGGCTTTGAACAAACGCTGTGATTTTTTGACATCAAAAACGATGTTCTTTTTTGCCTTAATTGCTTTTGCTTTGTTCTTTTTCTTCATTTTTTTCTCCCACTTCAACATTTTTTCTAAAGGAACCAATTGACTGCCCATTTCAGGAGAAATATAAAAAGTATTGGCAAAATCAGTGCTACTTCCATCTTGCAATTTCATCCCTTTTCTATCATAATAAGGTTGCATTCTTTTGGCATTTTTGCGATAATCTTCGCCCATTATAACAAAAACGGCTTTTACGCCTTTTGCCTTTGCTAGTTGTAATTTTTTACGCCAGTTGGTCGTCCATTCAGTAGGTTCTTCGCTTCCAGAAAGCAAATATTTTCCGTTCTTTTTGATGGGTTCACCATTTTTGATAATGATGACCTTGTCTTTGACATTGACCTTTTTGAAGTCATTGTAACCTGGTGCTTGAATACCATAACCTGCAAAAATCACCTCATCTGTACTTACTTCCATCGCTTGGGTAGAATTGGGAAAAGCATAAAAATCATCTACAAACTTGAAGGTTTTTCCATCTACTGTGATGCTTGGTTGGTCCCAACCACCTTCTTGTAAAGGGATGTATTGGAAGTAAGAATTATCTTTTTTGTTGGTGGGTTTAAAGCCCAATGATTTGAAGTGATTGGCGATATAGTTGGCAGCCAATGTCAAGCCTTTTTGACCAGTACCTCGCCCTTGAAAATCGTCAGAAGCCAATACGGAAAGATGTGCTTTGAGATCTTCTTGACTGATGGTTTCACCAAATTGATGGGCTGTACTATCAAAAGGCATAGCCATTTTGTCTTGAGCATAGAGCTGTAATCCTGAAAAGACTAGGCTCCAAACCAATATATTTTGTAGAATTTTTACCATAAAACATCATATTTTATAACAAAGATAGGATTTTACATCTAGCAAAAGTAGTTTAGAGGACAATGTTTGTATCTCCCATTCAACTACATCTCATTTTACCAACTCTTCTTTCATGTCTGCCTCCTTCAAATTCGGTTTCTAAAAACACTTTGACCATTTCCAAAACCGTTTCGATTTCCATAAATCGTTGAGCCAAGCACAAAATATTGGCATTAT
>JAHDBB010000051.1:0-2325 GCA_020630635.1 Chitinophagales bacterium | reverse complement strand
AAAACCGTTTCGATTTCCATAAATCGTTGAGCCAAGCACAAAATATTGGCATTATTGTGTTGTCGAGCAAGAGCTGCCAATTCTGTATTCCAACACAAAGCTGCTCGAATTTCAGGATGTTTATTAGCCGTCATCATCACGCCTTGACCACTTCCACAAATCAACACTCCAAAATCAGCTTCCTTATTCGTGACAGCTTTGGCTACTGGATGCACAAAGTCGGGATAATCGACAGATGCCTCTGAAAAAGTGCCTGAATCATTGACAGCATAGCCATTTTCTAATAAAAAGTTTTTGATGGCTTCTTTGTATTGAAATCCAGCGTGGTCCGAACCAATGGCAATGAGTAATTTTTGTTCCATGATTTTTTGATACAAAGATAAGATAAATTGAATGCAAAAACATAGAATGCATCGCAACTATGGACTGTTTTATCTTACTACCAACTCTTTCACCTTATCCACAATCTCTTGATACTGTTCCTTCAACTTTTTCCACTGTTGAGATTCTTTTTGAACAAAGTTTTGATAACGCCAATGTGCTTTCAGTTTTCTATATTTTCGCCAATACCAAGCTGCAAATTTTCCTGCTAAAATTATGCTAACTAAGAATAAAAGCGTCCACCAAATATTTCTGAAAATCAAATAAAAAATGCCACATAAAATAAGATAATAAGGTGGGAAAAAAAACATCCCGATAGCCATCTTGACAGAGCTTCGATACATATAATCCCCAAACATTTTATTTGCTAATATTTCAGGGATTTTATAACCAATATAATTGAATAAAACGCCATATAAATGCAAGGGTAATAATAAGAATAACCCGATGAATTGGATGATTAAAGAAGTGCTACTTTTAGCTTCTTGTTCAAAAAGATTGGGACGAAAATCTAACTTTTCCAAGTCTTGTGAAAAATCTTGAACCTTATTTTCCAGCTCATCTAAAGCCGTTGGATCATGGGCATCAATTGCATTAAGTTCATTTAAAAGATGCTTGTCTGCCTTGAATTTATCCGATAGTGTTTGAGGGTTTAAGTTCAAAGCATGGGCGATATGTGGGCTTGTGATGTGTCGAATATTTTCAAACGTATCGTATCTTTCTAAGTTGGGAATGTGTAAAATATATTGTTCCAATTCCTTGAAAGCATCGTTTTTTATCTTGTTTAATGCCTTGTTTTTATGCTCCTTATACAAGTCATAATAATCAGCCATTTGCATGGGCTTGCCGATATTGATAAAAAAGTCGCTCTTAAATTTTTCAAAATGCGAGTAGTTCAATCCAACAGGAACGACTTGAACATCTAATGAAAAATCATAGTCTTGTTCGGCATCAAAACCCATTCGAGCAAAGCCTTTTTTGACCGGTCTTAGTTTCCGTTTATCGCTATGACTGCCTTCTACAAAAATGATAAAGTACTTTTGAGCTGCCAATAAGTCTTTACAATTTTGAAAAATCGCCTCATTTTTTTGAATAAAATCCGCCCCATCTCTTTGACGATAAATAGGCATCATTTTCATTTTATTCAACAAAAAATGAATGATAGGATTATTAAACACATCAGCACGGGTAAGAAAGGCTGGTTGAAAACGATTGGGAGTCATGACTGCAATCGAAATAGGGTCCATAAACGTACACTGGTGATTGGCTATAAAAATAACAGGCTTATCTGTCGGCAAATTCTCCAACCCTTTGATTTCGATGTCATCATAATAGTTGCAGACTGCCGTTTTAGCCCATTTGCTCAAAAAGTGATAGTACAAAGACCATTTCGTGCTAACGTACATAGATTTTTCTTATAAAAAGTGAGGGTGAAGAGGGAAAGTTGAATTGTCTTGATAATTAATTTTTATTTTTTTAGGAGCGAATGGTTTAAGAGTCGATGGTTTTTAGTCCATAGTCGATAGTTTTGGTTCAGTTTGTGATTTTTCTTTTTAGGAGCGAAAGGTTGGGTGCTTCGTCGTGTTGGAAAGTCCCGCTATCCGTTCTTATCACCAAGCCACCCGAACCCTTTTGCCAATACACATTGGTGATACCACTACTATCGGGGCTAGATCGTTGAGGACACAACTGAGTGGAAGGGACGGACTCTTCATTGTTTACATGTTTGGGACGACGTGACGTTAAGGGACGATTGCTTGTCTATTAATCGAAAACTTAGTCTAAAAATAATCAAAATGTTCATCGTTCCCAAAGCACGAACAGAACCGAAACGTCCCCTTCCGTCCCTTGTTAAAACGTCCCCTCGTCCCAAAATCAAGAAAAGAACCAAAACGTCCCCTCGTCCCAAAATCAAGAAAAGAACCAAAACGTCCCCTCGTCCCA
>JAHDBB010000050.1:9699-19327 GCA_020630635.1 Chitinophagales bacterium | reverse complement strand
AGTCACTTGTCACCAGTCACTCGTCACCAGTCACTCGTCACCAGTCACTCGTCACCAGTCACTCGTCACCAGTCGCTCGTCACCAGTCACTCGTCACCAGTCACTTGTCACCAGTCACTTGTCACCAGTCACTTGTCACCAGTCACTTGTCACCAGTCACCAATATACTATTATGATCACACACTTTTACACCATAGAAGGAGAAGCTTATGGAGAATACCGAGAAAAAGGCAGTAAGTTTTTAGCCTATGCCCATCCCATAACCCAAGAAGAAGAAGTCAAAGAATGGATTGATGTCTATAAAAAACAACATCCCAAAGCCCGTCATTGGTGCTATGCTTACCGCTTAGATTTAGAAGGCAAACAATTTCGAGCCAACGACGATGGAGAACCCTCTGGAACCGCAGGTAAACCCATATTGGGGCAAATAGATTCCAAAGAATTGAGCAAAGTATTAGTGGTGGTGGTTCGTTATTTTGGAGGAAAAAAATTGGGAGCTTCGGGGTTGATTCATGCTTATAAGACATCAGCCGCAGATGCTTTAGAAAAAGCAAAAATAATTGAAGTAAAAATACGTTCTTATTATCAAGTCAATTTTGCTTATGAACGAATGAACGACCTTATGCGTTTTCTCAAACATGAGGAACTCAAAATAATAGAACAAACCTATGATCAAGGATGTATCTTAAAGTTCAGCATTCCTGTTAAAGAACAAGAAGGAGTGCTTAACAATCTAGGAAAATTATATGATATAACCACCAAACACCTTTATACCAAATGAAAACTAAACAATTTTTATCCTTTCTTATTTTATTTAGCTTTACCACTGCTATTTGGGCTAAAAAAGATCATACTTTCGCTAAGTTTGCCAATGCTTATAATGAAGGTAAATGCAATACTGCTTATTATTTAAAAAGCGATAAAATTCACAATGCCACCCAAGCACAAACCTACCTAATCGCCTATTTAGGTTTGGATGAAATGCCCAATACGGACCTACATTTGTTATATGAAAAAAATAGTCCATTAGGCAAGCACTATACTTTTGAACAAACTTTTAAAGGGCTACCTATTTTTCATTCTACAGTAAAAATTAATGTCAATAAAAAAGGTGAAATCATTTCCGTATCCGATTTTGTTTTTGATACCCGACAACTCAGTATAGATAAAAAAAATCTCACAAAAGAAAAGGCTCAAGAACTCACCCAACAATATTTTTTCTTTGACAAAGCCTATGAACGCATCAAAGAAGAACAATGGGTATGGTTTTTTGACAATGATGGAGAAGCCAAAGCAGGAGTTTTATTTGGAGCTTTATCAGCCGAAAATCACCATGAATATGAGGTCATTTTAGGAATAGAAGGAGCCATTTTATATGGTGAAGAAAAATCTGTTCATTATTGTGAACCATTGGTAGAAGATGCCAAAGGAATGGTCTTTTTACCTGATCCACTCACCAGCGCAGAACAATTCTATGGAGGAGCCTATACCGATCAAAATGACCAAGATGTAGCGGTCTTAAATGCAGAAAGGGTGGAAGTCGATTTAGAAGTAGAAGCAACAGGAGGCTTTTATCGTCTCGAAAACAACTATCTAAAAATCGTAGATGATACGCCGCCCAATTTTGTGCCTGCTACCTCAACAGATGGCACCTTCTTTTTCACTCGTTCCGAATCAGGTTTTGAAGATGTAAACGCATTTTATCATATCACTACCATTCAAAAACACATCCAATCTTTAGGACTTAATGAATTAGCCAGCAATCGACAAGTTCGAGTTGATACACATGGTACCTCTGATGATAATTCCTTTTTCTCTCCAGGTACTTTTTCCATCAAGTTTGGAGATGGTGGGGTAGATGACGCAGAAGATGCTGATGTGATCGTCCATGAATACATGCACGCTCTTTCAGAAGATGCATCTCCCAATACAAATTGGGGAAATGAACGACAAGCATTAGATGAGGCATTAGGAGATTATCTAGCCACTTCTTACAGTCGAAATATCAGTGAATTTGCTTGGGACAAAATGTTTACTTGGGATGGACACAATGATGCTTGGCCCGGTCGCAATATGGTCAACAACAAACATTATCCAGAAGATGTAGACAACAGTATTTATGTGACTTCCGAAATTTTTTCTGCTGCTTTAATGGAAATATGGGAAAGACTGGGTAGAGAGGTGATGGATGCAATCGTTCTCAATTCACTTTATTTACATGTAGGAAACATGGAACTAGACCAAGCTGCCGAAGATATGATAGCCGTCGAAGAACAGTTATTTGATGGAGAATATAGCGATGTCTTAAAAGCCTGTTTTCATAAAAGAGGTTTAGTTGAGTTAGATTTTGACGCAGGTTTAGATCAATCAGCCTGTTTAGGGGATACAGTTACATTGGGAACAGATATGAATCTTTCTTGTGATCATCTCAATATTTCTTGGTCAGGCAATATATTGGATGGCGAAGAAACATTTAAGCCAAGAGTCATTGCCAATAATACGACAGAATATATACTGACAATTGAAGATCAAGGAACAGGAGAAATATATACAGATGCAGTTAATTTATTTGTAGATATTTGTTTTGATGGAACAGTTGACAAAGTAAGTTTATTTAATACACTTGCCTTTGCACAAGGATGGGGTAATCCCTTTTTAGTTTTTCCCGAAAATACCGAGACTGTTGAGGTACAGCTTGTGGATGTTGGAGGACGAGTTTTATTTGAGGCTACCCAAAATTCTTCTGAAATTTTGCGAGTAAATGGTCAGCTTTTGCCAAAAGGCATTTACATCTTAAAAGTTATGACCAATGATGAAGAGAAGACTTTTAAGATGTTGAAAGGTTCATAGCCTAAAAAACGATGTAAGCAACTGATGCTTTGTTTGAAGATTTTTTTTAGGAGAGAATGGTTATTATTCTTTCATCGCAACGGGTCTCCCTGCTATCCGTTCTCATTCGTGTAGCCCGATTTTAGGCAGCCAACGCTTGTACACGAATACCACTTCTATCAGGTCTATTGGGTTGAGGTTGCAACTTCTTAGCACCATTTTTAAAGTCTATAGTTAAAGATCAAGAATCTATCATTTTAGTTCATTTACTACTGGTTGAGACCGCAACGAACTAGCCCCGATAGTAATGGTATGAATGCAATAGCGTTGGCTTAGAAAAACATGGCTGCATTCATAAGAATGGATAGCGGGACTTTCCATTACGACGAAGGAACTTACCTTTCGCTCCAAAAAATAAAAATGAGCTGCATTTATAATTGAGCATTCACAATTCATCATTATAGAAAATTGTTAATTTGCTGCATTTCGTTCGATCCACCACATATTAGCTTGAGCCGCAAGTGATTTGATTTTTAACTTAGCCCCGTCGATACTAAGATGTTTATTATCCAATTTTTTGAGATGATATTTGACCTCATTATTGACCCATTTCAACGCATAAGGATAGTAATCGGCAGGATAAGTTCGTTGGAAGTCAATGTCTCGATCCGTACTTTTCGACCAGTCATTTTCAGTCGTGCGAATATCTTGGACTTCTTCATATAGACTGGTTCCTTTGATCGGATAAGCCACTGTCACCGTAAAATAATCAGGAGCCGAAATCTTAAGATGATTGATGGTTTCTTCGATGTCTTCCTTTGTCTCACCAGGATAGCCCAACATAATAAACGTACCTGCCTGAATCCCCTGCTTCTTCGCCTCAATAATCATATTGCGAACCTTATCGACATCCACTCGTCTATCCATCGCATCAATGATTTTTTGAGAACCACTTTCTGCACCAATCCAAACCCGAAAACAGCCTGCTTCCTTTAAAGTTTTGATGACTTCAGGATTGAGTCGATCCGCCCTAGTGATACATTCAAAAGCCAAGTCAATATTTCGACTGACCATTTCATCCCTAAACGCACTGAGCCATTTGTGACTGACTGTAAATACATCATCGACAAACCAAACCGTATCAGGATTATAGGTGTTTTTGATATATTCCATTTCGTCTGCTACTAACTTGGCAGAACGTCTGCGATAACTTTGACCATAGACGGCTGTACTACACCATTTGCAAGTGTAGGGACAACCTCGTTGGGTACTGACAGTCATAGCACTTTGTCCATGATGCTTTTTCCAAACCTCAAAGTATTTATACATATCAATGGCTTCTCGATTGGGAAAAGGCAACTCATCTACATTTCTGATTTTGGCACGAGGCTTATTTTTGATGACTTCATCGTAGGGATTCTTAAAAGCAATGCCATTGATTTCATCAAAAAAGGGATTATTGAGCAAAATGTTATTGGCTAGTTCTAATATGGTCTGTTCGCCCTCGCCAAAGACGATAAAATCAGCTCCTTCATTAAGGTAGTTTTCGATATTGTAAGTGACATCAGGACCGCCCAAAATGATTTTGGCATGTTTGAGACTTTCTTGGTTTCGGATAAAATGAATGGTCTCAATGACATTGAGCTTGGTCATGAGGTTGGTGTAAATCGCAATGATGGGTGGGCGGTTTTCTAAAAGGTAGGTTTGAAACTCCTTTTTACTTGAAAAGGTCGTATCGAAAACCTCGTTTTTGACTCGGTTTTTTTTGAGGTAGGCAGATAGATATAGGATGCCCAAAGGAGGGTAGGGTTTCATGATTTTCTGCTCCTTAGGGTCTTCGTATAGGAAATATCCGTGTGTTAGAAGTACTTGCAACTTGATGGTTTTGGTCTTTGGAAATCGTTTATTTGAGTTCTTTTTTGATTTTTCTTACATAGTAAGTGGAAACGCTGAAAATCTCTGCAACTTTTTTGATGGAAAGATCTGTTTCTTGTAAGAGTTTTTTGATAGCATTGAATCTTTCTTGTTCTGCTTGTTGTTTTTCTTGTTCTATCTTTTTGATTTTTTGCTCTACTTGTTGTTTTTCTTGTTCTATTTTTTCGATTTTTTTCTCGGCTTCTTCTTCTACTTGTGCGATTGTTTTTCCTCCAAAAACTCTGGCGAAAGAATCTGCTAGCATTTTTTCGTATTCTGTTGGTTGTGATTGGGTTGCTTGAATTTGTTCTTTCATTTTATTAAATAGTTTGTCATTTAAATTTTTGGGTAATTTTATCAGATTTCCTATAAATCTTAGTAAGTTTTCGATTTTGGGTTTACTATATTTTTGCTTTAATGCTAATTCTATTAATTTCTTTTTGAAAGCATACTTCTGCTTAGGAGTTTTCTTGGCTTTAATAAGGTAGCGACAGGTTAGAACAGCTAAGGCAAAAGGATTTTTAGAGGCTAAAAGTTCTTCTTCCTTGGCATCGGTGACTTTATAGATGTTGTATTGATAAGTGAGCTTGGTGCCATAGGATTCATAGTTGTACTCCTTGTATTTTTTAGGGTTTTTGTTTCCTGTGAAAATAGCAATGGCAGTTATCTCTTTCTTGTGTTTGTCGAGGATGCGGTAGAAATAAACGAACATCCTACGGGCAAAGTCTTTTTCATAAAAAGATTGTACTTCTATGTGTATCAATAACCATTTTTCTTTTCCATTTTTGAGTCGAACACTGACCAACTTGTCATTGATGACTTTTCCTTTTCGATCTTTATTCTCTAATTCCGGAAATTCTTTGTCTAAGAATCGAGGTTTGTGACGAAAATCAACATGTGGATGAAGGTCTGGTAAAAAGTACTTTACAAAGTCTTCAAATAGGTTTTCAATGATGATTTTCCACTTGTTGTCATGGTCTATGATTTCTTGTTTGTCCAATTTTTTTAGTTTTCAATGTTTATGGTGACGTTACAATGGGTTGTGTCCTCAACGAACTAGCCCCGAATGGATTAAATTCTAATTTTTAATCTCTAAATTCTAAAACGGTTCAGCTAGAAAAACGTTCTGTCTATGCAAAAATAGCCCCGATAGTAGCGGTATAAATGCAATGCGTTGGCTACCTAAAACGTTGGCGCATTTATAAGAGCGGATAGCGGGACTTTTCTTTACGACGAAGCTCTTGACCTTTCGCTCCTAATTTTAGGAAACTTCCAAATCTACCAAAAAATGATCTGCCCATTTTGCTAATCCGCCTAACTTCCCAAGCGACTGTTCAAAGACATTTAAGCCTTTCAACAAAGAAGTTCTTTTACTAAAATAAAACTCTAAATAGGAGGGAGGCACAAACAAGCCAATCGGTTTTTGAGCAATAAAGTTAAACTCTTTTTGGAAGAAATGCTTGAATTCTTGGGGCGAATAATACCAAGTGTGTACCTTTTTGCCTTCTACCTCAACAGGAATGCCATTTTTGTTGAGTCTTCGATAGGCTTCTTTCTTGTCTTTCTTCAACAAAAAGTAAAAACGCTCCCACAAACAGGCTTTGGGCATCACAACCGCAATAAAACGTCCTTTGGGCTTTAAAATTTGAGATAATTGTTGGGCAAATTGAGTTAAGTCGTCTTCATTGAGACAATTTAAACCGCCAAAATTAGAAAAAACCCAGTCGAATTTTTGATCTCCAAAAGTCTTGGAACTTAATTGAGCTATGTCTAAAACTTGGGTTTGAACCAAGTGCTTGACCCCATTTTTTTGTGCTTTGGCTTGAGTCACCTCCACCATTTTAGAGGCAATATCAGTTGCCCACATTTGATGACCTCTTTGAGCAAAATTGAGCGCATCATGTCCTGTTCCACAATTTAACTCTAAAATTTGAAGGGATTGATTTTTGGGTAATTGTTGGTCAAGGTATTGCCAAACACTAATACGTTGCAACTTTCCGATTTCACTAAAGGTAAAATCTTCATCATAGAGATGGGCAATATGGTCAAAATCAGCTTCTTGCATGAGAGTTTTCGATCATCAGGTTATTCGCTTCATAAAAAAGTCACTTGTCACCAGTCACCATTTCTATCATTTGGCTTCCTCCAATTTTTTTAAACGATACTTATCTAACATCGCTGTTGGAACATAGTATAATGTTGCTAAAGCAGAACGCAATTGTTCTTTGTTTAATTTATTGGGCTGGTTTAAGGCTGTTTTGAGATTTTCGATACCTTGTTTTTTGCGGTAAGTTTTATGAACATATCGGTGGAGGCGTTTGTAAAAATCAGAATTAAAAGTACCACTGTACATCATATCCAAGTCATCCGAATCGACCCAGTTTTCTTTTTTCATTTGTTCTCGAACCATCTCATAAAACTTGGTTCCTGGTAGCGGATAAGAAACAGAAATACCAATATCATCAGGGATCAATTCCGTCACCATATCAATGGTTTGTTGGATTTCTTCTCGACTTTCATCCATATAGCCAAATTGTAGGAAGAAAGCAACTCGAATGCCTTTAGACTTTAATAATTTAGTTGCATCATAAATTTGTTTGATGGTGGTTCCTTTATCCATCAAATCCAAAATGCGTTGAGAACCCGACTCGGCTCCAATCCAAACTTCATGTAAGCCCGATTGAGCAAGGGCATCAATATTATCCTCTTTTAGCAGTAAATCGGCTCTGGATTGTATCTTGTATTGGATTTTTAAATTTCGTTCCGTTAATAAATCTCGAAACTCTTGTACCCAGTTGGGTTTTAATCCAAAAATATCATCACACATCCAAAAGTAACGAACATTGTGTGTTTTGACCAATAGCTCGATTTCATCAACGACTCTTTTGGGAGAGCGAGAATTATAGCGATTGCCATAAATAGGTTTCGCACACCAATTGCATTTATAAGGACACCCACGAGTCGTTGCAATATTGAGGGTTAAAAAACCTTTGTTATTTTCCCAAATTTTGCGATAAGGTTCAACATCTATTAAATCCCAAGCAGGGTTGGGAAGATCATCCAACGCTCTTAATACAGGTCGTTTGATGGTTTTAATGGCTTCTCCATCTTTCAAAAAAGCCAAACTTTTGATATGATCAAAGTTGGTCGTTCCTTTTTCTAATTCTTCAATCAGTTCTCTTAATGTCAATTCTGCTTCACCCAAAAGCACAAAATCGGCTCCTGCTTCCAGATATTTTTCGTAGTGATCGGTAGAATCAGAGCTAGAAACAATGACCGTACAATTGTATTTCTTTCCCACTTGGGTAAGGTCAAAAGCGGCATCTCTCATCACCGTCAAACACATCTTGGTCAAGTAGTTAAAACCATCTTCATAAATGACAAGATATTGAGGTTTTTCTTTTTCTAAAGTTGGTAAAATATCATTGGGCGAGTCAATAAGGTTGGCATCAAACAAAGCCACCTCATAGCCCAATTCTCGCATCATGGCAGCCGCATACATCGTACCATACGGTGGATAAGGTTGTTGAAACTCCCACTGTTTGGAATCGAATTTATAGAAGTAAGAATTGGTAAATAAAATTTGACTCATAGTTTTATAACTTTACGCCATGTTGCACTTCAAAAGCTTTTATTTTTTCTTCTAATTTTTCTAGGATTTTTCGTTGAAAATGATTGGAATGCTGCTTAGAGACATGTTTGCGAGACTTAAAGGCAACCTCCAAATCTTTTTCATCAAAATAACCAAACTTCCGTTGCCAATGCTTGACCGTCATCTTCATAAATTGCGTATCCAAAAACTCTCCCAAGCGAGTATTAAAGAGTTTTTCCCAAAAGTTTTTCGATCCATCTTCTTTTACTTTCCATGTTCTTTCAACAGAACGCATCGGAAAATGAGGATAATGTTGTGCGCTCCAATTATTGGCTTTACGAAACTGTTGATACAATTCTGGATTGTAAGTGGGAATCGTGGTGACTAGCTCCGTAGCTGTAAACAAGTTCTTTTCCTCAATCTCAAGATTGTTTTCGTCTATAAAATAATTAACACAGAAGTTTCTGTCATTGTTTAGCAAAAATATAATGCGATAAAGTTTCAAAAGGGTACGAGCGATCCAAAGTCGTCCAGGTTTTGTAATCACAAAATAGTCAATATCGCTATCTTCTTCCATATAATTTTTAGAGATAGAACCTGACAAAAAGATGCCTCTAACATAAGGAAATCGAGCGATCCAAGCACTCATTTTATAAGCATCCTCCATCCGTTCTTTCGCCAAACGATTGCCTTTGATACGTCTTTCAATCAAGCCTTTTTCATTTCTCAAACAATAAAAATCATCAAATTGAAAGAGCATTTTCTTGGCAACCAAATCCTGCAATGCATTTTGAATATTAGAAAGACTTGTTTTTT
Source organism: Chitinophagales bacterium (assembly GCA_020630635.1). Classification (GTDB taxonomy): domain Bacteria; phylum Bacteroidota; class Bacteroidia; order Chitinophagales; family UBA2359; genus JAHDBB01. Next base: position 10,176 of record JAHDBB010000050.1, on the reverse strand, counting down.
CATTGGTGGTATGAAACACTTCTTCCGCAGTCAATGGGTATTTGAAAATATCAAAGTACAACAGAGACCGCAAAACCTTCGCTGATAAGTTATCTACTTGTTGGTTTTGAGAAGTGTTAAGCATTTTTACTAAAAGTTTGGGTTAAATTTAAGTAATTTTAATCTCAATAACGCAATATTTTGAAAAGGTTTTTGGCATTGTAAGGCTATTTGTCGGATAAAATAAGATTAGGAAAGTTCAAAGAGACATTTTTTATATGCTTTTTATCTTTATTTTGGAGCGAAAGGCAAGGTGCTTTGTCGTCACAGAAAGTCCCGCTATCCGTTCTCATTCGTGTCGCCAAGTTTTAGGCAGCCAACGCTTCAGACACGAATACCACTACTATCGGGGCTAGTTGGTAATGGATAGAACTCCTGATTAGCTGAAAAAGTGACGAAGGGACGAGCTGTTCATTTTTTACATGCTGGGACGTAAAG
>JAHDBB010000050.1:0-9599 GCA_020630635.1 Chitinophagales bacterium | reverse complement strand
CAAGAACAGAACCGAAAACGTCCCCTCGTCCCCAAAGCAAGAACAGAACCGAAAAACGTCCCCTCATCCCAAAACCACGAACAGAACCGAAAACGTCCCCTCATCCCCAAAGCAAGAACAGAACCGAAAACGTCCCCTCGTCCCCAAAGCAAGAACAGAACCGAAAACGTCCCCTCGTCCCCAACCCACGAACAGAACCGAAAACGTCCCCTCGTCCCCAACCCAAGAATAGAACCACAAAAAAAACCTGCCCTATTACAAAGAATAAGACAGGTTGAACAAACGGAATAATTGGGATTTTTTAATGTGTCAAAATAATTTTTTCAGAAAGCGTTTTGCCATCCACTTGATAACGAACAAAATACATCCCTGACGGATAATTATCCAATCGAAGCTCCCGAATACCACTTTCTACATCTGTCAAACGCTCCAAAATTTTCCCAGAATTGTCAGTCAAAAACAACTCTGCAATAGGCTGGTCCGTTTGCAAATTCACCAAACCAGTAGTTGGATTCGGATAAACTTTGATACGTTGAGGGACATTAGATAAATTCGGTGGATTAGAGATAGGATCATCCGTTTTAGGCGTAATATTTTGTACCAACTCCTCCCGACTCTTACAATCAGGCGTTTGAAGATATTGATTGATTAGTCGTAAAAGCAAGTCATTCAATAATTCGACTTTAAAATTATCGGTAGTCGGCTTAATATGAGAACCACCGATACCGCTATCATCGGTCAAAAATACATAGGTTCCATTGGTAGCCAATGCCAAGCTTCGCATCAAATATTCCGTACTTTTATTGATACCACTAGCAGCGATAGGAATAATACGAATCCCTTTGGCAGCGGCTTTTTTACTTAACTTTTCCAATTTTGCTAAAACTTCTGGATTGTCATGTGGAGGCGCATCCAACACCAAAAATAAAAGACGAGCGACTGCTTTTTTACTCCATTGCATTTGGTCGATGGCAACTTCCAACGCAGCATCTACTGCTTCTGGATAATCACCACCTCCACCAGCCGATTGTTCTTGGATAAACTTGACTGTTTTATTAATTCGTTTAGAGAAATCAGATTTACGAGTCAAGTAATTGTCTTTGGTATCTTTATAAAAAACACTCCCTAAATTGATGGCTAAGTCTTCGTGTTTTTCCTGTGTTTGAGCGATGACATTTTGGAGTTCAGCTTGAAGATAGGCAATTTCATCACCCATCGAACCTGTCGCATCCACTGCAAATAATATATCTACTTGATCTGGAAAATTACAGCGAGCATCCAATATCTGATGATTGATCCCATTTTGAAATTCTGAAATTTCGTGGATAGTTTCTGTTTTTCCCTTATAGGTCGTTTCAATAGCATGAGGGGATCGGCTATTATCTCTAAACATATTGTTCCATAATTCTGCTTTACCTGTATTATCCGTTCGACTTTCCCATAAAGTCGTTCCATTTTTGGCTTTTAATTGGACGAGGGCATCAACTAAAGGAACCCCTTCTTGATTCATCAATTGCAAAGTATAGCGTTGATGTGGATTGATTTTCCAAAGGTCTTGCCACTTTTTCAAATCGTTTTGAGCGATGTCTTTCCACAAACCCCATTTGCTAAAATCATGTAACTCACCAGCCGTCAATAACTTAGCACGAACCGTATTTTTCGGCTTCATTTTGGCTTCTTTGGCTTTACTTTTGTTTTTGAAAATTTCTTTTTTCAACAGACTTCGAGTGCTGACATCTTTAGAGCTAATGGTCGTTTTAGTGGTAGATTCAGTAGGCATTTCATGTGCCACAACATCAATAGCATCAAAGTCAGCATCATACGAAGCTTCTTCCGCCACTTCATATTCAAACTCAACTACTTCATCTACTGTTTTTCGTTGTTTTTCTACTGAAATAGGAGGAACAGTAGGTGGAGCTATTAAATTCCCACTAGTTATGGTATTACCTATTGCATCATGGACTTCTCTGTCTTTGTAAACATCTTTTTTTGCATCAATGGGTGTACTTTTATCTTTTGTTGCAGGCGTAGAGTAAGCTTCGACAGGAAGTGTTTCTTTTGGAGCAATGGTTTGTTTGGCAGGTCTATAGCAGGTATAGGCTTTTTCATCTTGTTTGAAGGGTTGGATAAAAAAGTAAGCACTTACCAAAAAGACACCTAAGAGTAATAAAGCGATTTTTTTCATGGCTAAAAATTTATTTTTGTGAGTGGTAATAAATTATTTTAGACAAGAAAATTAGTGAGTAGGATAGAGGTAGAGACCGTTCAAAAATAGCCCCGATAGTAGTGGTATTCGTGTTGAAGCGTTGGCTTAGGAAAACGTTGGCAACACGAATAAGAACGGATAGCGGGACATTCTGTGACAACGAAGCATTGAACCTTTCGCTCCTAAAAAATAAGGAAAAACAGAAAAGCCATCTATCACTAATCACTAATTAACTTGCATCTTTATCTCTATGATGCTCACAAAAATAATAGTGGTGTCTGGTGGTAAGAATTTTTTTAGCTTTGCCAAATCTCCCAAGAACGTTCTGCTTGCAATTCCAACATCTCTAAGCCATTTTTGATCGTCGCCCCTTGCATTTGTGCTTTTTGCAAAAAAGTCGTCAAGGAAGGATTGTAGACCAAATCATAAAATAAGGCTTGGTTGTTGTATAAATGATAAGGAAGTTGAGGGCATTTTTCAATGTGAGGATACATGCCCAAAGGAGTGGTATTGATGACCAACGAATAATGCTGGCGTAAGGTGGGATTGTCGGCTGCACCATAACACCAAATATCGTCGGGACGAGGGGAACGGGATAAAAAAATCGCCTCAATCCCTAATTTATCTAAGACATATTTGACCGCTTTGGAAGCTCCACCAGTCCCCAAAATAAAGGCACCTTTTTGGTGATGAAGCAAAGGTTTTAATGATTCTTCAAAACCATACACATCGGTATTGTAACCAATGGTTTTAGTTGGTGTAACTTTGATGGTGTTGACGGCTCCAATTTTTTGAGCAACAGGGTCTATTTCGTCTAAAAATTCCATGACTTTTTCCTTGTAAGGAATCGTCACATTCAATCCTTTGACGAGTGGAAATAAGTCTCTGACCTGCTCGATTTTTTCTAAAGGATAGAGGTCATAAACGCAATCATTGATGTCTTCTTTTTCAAATTTTGTCTTAAAATATTTAGGCGAAAAAGAGTGAGAGAGGGGATAGCCAATAAGTCCGAATTTGTTCAAAGTGGTAAGTTGTTGAGTTTAGGTTTTACTTGTGTTTGAATGAGAGAAAACTTGCCTTCTACGGTTGATAGAATACACAGGTTTTCAGGCACCAATTTGAGTGAATAAATTCAATTCATACATTGGTGGCAAAATCTATTTTTTCTGTATATTTTCCACTTATAAAAACGAGAAATTTCTTAATAATTGTGAATTTTAAGGATTTTTTTTGAAATCAAAGCGGTTATTACTACTAATTAGAAGCATAAAATAATCAAAAAATCTACCTATAATTTTTTAGTAAAAATATATTTTACGTAATTTGAAAATAAACTAGGAAAGTTTCGCTTTCTTCTAAACTCAAACAATAATAAATGGCAAAAAATAGCGGTACAAAATGGGTTATAGGCTTAGTCATCATTGCTGCGTTGGCAGTAGGCGGACTTCTCTTTGCCAAAAATCAAGGGATGGTTGGGCAAAAAAAACTCACCAAAGTCAGTACTGAAAAGATCAAAACCCGAACCATTGTGGAAACTGTCTCGGCAAGTGGCAAAATTTACCCCGAAATTGAGGTCAAATTGGCTCCTGATGTCTCTGGTGAGGTGATAGAATTGCTGGTGGAAGAAGGCGATTCTGTTCAAAGTGGGCAGTTATTGGCTAAAGTAGAGCCTGATTTATACCAAACAGCCGTAGAACGTGCCGAAGCTGCCGTCAATTCGTCCCAAGCCAATGCTTCTAACACCAATGCCCGTATTTTTCAAATCGAAGCCCAATTAGAACAAGCTCGTCGAAATTTGGAACGCAATCAAATGCTTCTAAAAGAAGAAGTCGTTGCGCTTGCGACGGTCCAAGATGCAGAAACAGCCGTCAAGACATTGGAAGCGGATTTGAAAGCAGCCCAACAAACGAAAGAAGGAGCTGGATATAATGTCAAAAGTGCGAAAGCGTCTCTAAAAGAAGCCAAAAAGAGTTTGAGTCGAACCAGCTTATATGCGCCTATGTCGGGCATTGTGTCTCGGCTCAATGTAAAGCAAGGGGAAAGGGTTGTGGGTACTTCGCAATTTGAAGGAACAGAGCTTTTGAGAATTGCGGATTTTGACAATATGGAATTGCGAGTAGATGTGAGTGAAAATGATGTGGTCAAGGTGCGAAAGGGGATGCGTACCAATGTCGAAATTGATGCGTATCCAGATCGAAAGTTTGAAGGAATTGTTACTCAAATTTCTAATTCTACGGGAGCGAATACGTTGATGAGCAACGACCAAGTAACCAATTTTACGGTCAAAATACGTCTCAAAAAAGAATCTTATGCGGATTTATTGGAAGGCGGCAATCGTTTTGCGTTTCGTCCAGGAATGTCTGCTTCTGCCGATATTGAGACCAAGCGTTTGGAGGATATTATCGCTGTTCCGATCCAATCAGTGGCGACTCGTGAGATTCCTGATTCGCTCAAAACAGGTGATCCTACAGAAGATCAACTCAAGGAAGTTATCTATATTATTGAAGGCGGAAAGGTGGAGGAGATAGATGTGAAAACGGGCATTCAAGATGATACGTATATTCACATTACAGAAGGTTTATCGGATGGAAGTGAGGTGGTGAGCGCACCGTATCGGGCGATTAGTAAAAAACTCAAAGATGAGATGGAGGTCGAGGTTGTAGATAAAGAAGAACTCTTTCAAAAGAAGGATAAATAACGAGGTCGATAGTCAATAGTCCATAGTTTTAGTTCAGTTCTTGTTTCTTTTAGGAGCGAACTTTAGTTGCTTCGTCGTGTTGGGAAGTCCCGCTATCCGTTCTTATTCGTGTCGCCAACGTTTTTCTAAGCCAACGCTTCTACACGAATACCACTCCTATCGGGGCTATTTGGAAAAGGTCTGTACTCCTTAGTAACTGAAAAAGTGTCGAAGGGACGAACTGTTCAAGGTTTACATGTTGGGACGTAAAGGGACGATATTTTAAATTTATCCGACTTATTGTTTGCTTAAAAGTAAAACGTCTCATCGTCCCCAAACCAAGTTATGAACAGAAAACGTCCCCTCATCCCAACCAAGAAATGAACCACAAAAACGTCCCCCCGTCCCAACCAAGAAATGAACCACAAAAACGTCCCCTCGTCCCTAATGTGTAAACTTCATCACCCTAAAAAATAAAATATCATGAGATTTCTACGCCGTTTAGTTTTCCTCATTTTCCTTATTTTAGGATTCTTTTTCATCCTATCCTTTTTCTTACCCGACAAAGCCAGCCTTGAACGCTCTGTCGTCGTTGATGCGCCTCAACAAAAAGTCTTCAACCAAGTCAATGAGCTTAAAAACTGGGAAAAGTGGTCGCCTTTTAGCCAAGCTGATCCCACCATCAATATTGCCTACGAGGGAAAGACGGTTGGAGAAGGAGCAAAGTATTCGTGGAAGAGCGAAAATAGTGGTGCAGGCTATCTACAAATCAAGGAAAGCAATCCACCTCATTCATTGGGAACGTATGTTTACTTTGGAGAACAAGGTGATGGCAATGGCTTTTGGCGATTTGAACCTGTTAGCAATAATCAAACGAAAGTTACTTGGGGCTTTAATACAGAGTTTGGGATGAATCCTTTTCAAAAGTATTTTGGTTTGATGTTGGATCGGATGTTGGGACCTTCGTATGAGACAGGTTTGGAGAATTTGAAAAAGGTGAGTGAGCAGTGAATTTGGGTGACTGGTGCTGGTGACTGGTGACAAGTGGATCACTTGTGATTTCTTGCCACGAATATACGAATATGGTTCAGTTACTATAGGTTGAGACTGCAACGATCTAGCCCCGATAGTAGTGGTATTCGTGTCGAAGTGTTGGCTTAGAAAAACGTTGGCGACACGAATGAGAACGGATAGCGGGACTTTCTATCACGACGAAGCTATGAACCCTTCGCTTCTCTAAAAGATTCTTTGAACAAATAGATGCTTAGAGAAAATGAAACGTTTTTCAAAAGTTCAATCGTTCTTACTCAATCATTTTGAAAAAGTTTCATTTTCCATCTATTGGTCAAAGAATAATGCCCAAAAAAGGAATAGGATTTTGAGGATTGTTTCGTGATTAATAGGATTTCAGTTAAGCACTTAAATGCACAAACTGAACCACAAAAATGGACTATTGACCATCGACTGCGGACTATAAAATACTTGTCACTCAAAAATTATGTACCTTTGCCCCTCAAAATAATCTATTGCGATAAATGAAGAATATCACAACCCAACCTGCTCGAAAAGAAAACTTTTTTAAGCGAGATAAATTGATTAATAAACTCTATCGAAAATTGGATGCTGGTGACCATATCTTTTTGGCTGCCCCTCGTCGAGTAGGGAAAACCTCTATTATGCGATATTTGGAAGACCATCCAAGAGAAAGCTACAACTTTATTTATTTGACGGTGGAGTCTGTTCACGAAGTAGAGACCTTTTATCACAAACTTTGGGATGCCCTAGCTGAAAGTGATTTTTATTCTTTCTTTTCCAAAGCCTCTCAAAAAACAAAAAACTTTTTGAATACAACTTTGGATCGAATTAGTGGTATCGGGATTCCTGTATTGGGAAGTGTGATTGAATTGAATCCGTCTGAAAAATCCAGCTATCAAGAAGAATTTGATAATGTGATCAAGTCCTTTAAAAAGGATAAACGACGTTTGGTTTTTATGATAGATGAGTTTCCGCAAGTAGTCGAAAATATTAATAATCGTCATGGAAAAGAGATCGCTACCCAATTTTTGCATCTTTGTCGAGAACAGCGGCAACTATCACAAAGCAATGTTTCGTTTATTTATACAGGAGTGACGGATTTACTATCGGTTGTGAGACGGATTACTTCCCCAAGTGTGATTAATGATATTATTACATTAGAAGTTCCACCGCTTTCGGAAGAAGAGGCAAAGGAAATGGCAACGATGATTTTGAAGAATTATCAGGTAGGTTATGAGGTCAAGGTGATTGACCACTTGATTGAAAAAATAGATTGGTTGATTCCCTTTCATTTACAGCTTTGCATCCAAGAGATTATTGATATTTATGAGTCGGAAGAGCGCAATATTACAAGGGCAGATGTCAATAAAGCTTTTGATCGTTTGCTTCATATTCGCAATAGTCAGTACTTTGAGCCATATCATACAAGATTGGATGAGGCTTTTCCTGATCCTAAAGTCCTTCAACAAAGTATCGAATTGCTCAATTATATTGCGATGAATGATGAGATAGGTAAAGAGGCGGCTTTTGAGTTGATAGGGGAGGAGTTGGAAAATGATGATTATGAGCGAGTGATTGAGACCTTACAATTTGATGGCTACTTGAAATATGATGAAGAGTGTGAGGTGTATCAGTTTACGTCTCGTTTGATTAAGATGTGGTGGCAGAAGTTTGTGGTTAAGTGAGTATGATTTTACAAAAGTTTAATAATGTTTTATTTTAATCTTGATTTGGAGCATTAAACAACGTACTTTCAGGACTATTTTCTGTGTGTTTTGTCTGTTCATTTCCTTGTCTTCGCCAGACGGGCCTTCCTTTTTCAATCGAAAAAAAAACTGGGCGTTCCCGTCGCAAAATTCTCGCTAAATTTAATGTTCCTAGCACAAAGCCCTCGCCCCGCTACCGAAATTTAGCAAGCCAACGCTTCTTTTTCGGTTTTTAATTGAGATAATTAAAAATAAAATGTTTTTTCATTTTCAAAAACTAAATAATGAAACAAGTCATTTGGTGTATATTGATTTTAACTTTTAGTGCAGTTGCTTGTAAAAAACTCATTCCAGAGTCGCAGCAAATTGATAATCATATAGAAGAGAATAACTTGACTTTGATTGAAACAGAGTCGGGCTTATTTTATGAAATCTATGAAGAGGGTACAGGAGAACATCCAACTGATTCTTCGATAGTAACCGTCAAATATACAGGCTCTTTTTTGGATGGGACGGTGTTTGAAGGTCCCGTAACGAGTAGCATCGACTTGGCTTTTACCATTCGAGGTTGGCAGGAAGGAGTTCCTTTGTTGAAACGAGGTGGGTCGGCATTTTATCTGATTCCTTCTGATTTGGCGTATGGTTCTGTTGGTAGAAGTCCCAATATTGCACCCAATACGCCTTTGATCTTTGAGTTGGAGTTGATAGATTTTTAGCATAAAAAAAGCCACAAATACACGAATTTGATAAATGGTATTCGTGTATTTGTGGCGAATTTTTTTTTTATTAAAAGGTATTTTCTTATTCTTTATATTCCTCCAACTTCTCCAATTCCTTTGCGACAAACTCATTCCACTCCTCTTGTTCTTTTTTATTGATAGAGTGATTGGTTTCTTCATCATAACGAGTTTGCATCTCCTGACGAGCCTTATTATTTTCTGTAAACAAGCGATTGGTTTCTCGCTCATAATTCTTAGAAGTAAACTTAAACTCAGTAAATGCCTTTTTCAATTTTCTTGCATACAACTCCGTAATATCGAAATGCAACTGCTCATGTTTTAAGATATAATTGCTTTGTTTATTTTTGATGCTCCAAGAATCTTTGGGGGTGAAGAAGGCAAATATCTCAAAATTGATTGTAAAGTCATTTCCTCTTTGTGACCAACTGTATCCGTACTGTACGCCTGAATTGGTGGAGGCTACATGATCCGTATTTTTGTCAACAGGACCTTTAAAGTCAGACCATTGCAATGGGCGTTTTTCACTCCATCGAATCATGTCTTTAGATGTTTTTTGGGCAAAGGTGGCGGTACTCATTCCGAATACCAAAAGAAGAGAGAATATAAAATATTTCATGGATTTAATTTTTTTGAGAGTCCACATTTAATAACGAAACAGACTTATACATTAGTATGTATCAATCATAGGTCAACCAAACCTCCATTGCGCCTCCACCATTGATAGAAGCAAATCGTTGTACTTCTTCATATTTTTCCAACAACCATTCGATTTGTGATTTCAATACGCCTCCACCAATGCCATGTATAATCACCACTCTTTCCACTTTCAAGGCAATGGCTTCTTTTAAAAACTTTTTGCATTGGTTTTTTTGAAATTCCAGTTCATTGGCTTCTTGGTATTGCCAAGCCTTTTGGTAATTCCACTTGTCTAAATGCAGGTCTAAGGTTCTATTAAATTCTACGGAAGCGATCAGGTCAAATTCTTCTTCTACTGGACTCAATGTTTCCAATTTTTGTGCTTGTGCGAATACATCTTCCATATCCGCCTCCACTACTTCCAAATCTTTTGCCTCCACCATTACATATTTGGTGCCGACTTTGACTTTGGCTACATTGGGTTTTTCGGCTCCCTCAAATTTACCTGTTGTTCCATTAGAAACTATTTTGACTGTATCGCCGATCCAAAGGTTTGATAAATCCATTTTTTAAATGTACTTTTTATTAGAAAGTTTGTT
>JAHDBB010000049.1:3557-19342 GCA_020630635.1 Chitinophagales bacterium | reverse complement strand
TAATTCATATGTTCTTTTCATGGGGTTTTGTTTTTTTTCGTGACTTCATCCTAAAGAATGAAGTAAAACTTACTTTTTCTTGGTTCTTTTCGTGGCTTCATCCTGAAGAATGAAGTAAAGAGTGTTTCTTGTTTTTGGAGCGAACTTGAGTTGCTTCGTTGTACTGGAAAGTCCCGCTATTCGTTCTTATGAATGCAGCCAAATTTTAGGCAGCCATCGCAATGCATTCATACCACTGCTATCGGGGCTAGTTGGTTAAGGACACAACTTTTAGTGCCAGTTTAGGTATTTTATGTAGAAAACACTAAAGCCGATAGTCAAACGTTTAGACCTTAACGATCTAGCCCCGATAGTAGTGGTATTCGTGTAGCAGCGTTGGCTTAGAAAAACAAAGCTACACGAATAAGAACGGATAGCGGGACTAAATGTAACGACAGCGCACCCAACCCTTCGCTCCAAAAAGAAAAAAACTCGCAAGTTGAACTGCATTTATAACTCATCATTCATAATTCACCATTATTATTCCGCCTTTTGAAGCAACCTATCTAAGTCATAGATGGTCTCTGAAAAAATGAGCGGCGAGATGTCCTTGATGGCACTATCAAAATAAAACCTATTTAAAACAGCATGGGACAATAAGCCACTATCCACATGCGCTTCCTTTGTCTCCAATGTGGCAATCGTTCCATCATCATATTCTTTGTAATAATCGTGAATGTAACCAGCATCAACCACTTCGCCAATCCGCCAGCCAAATTTGCTCATCGTATAACGAAACGAATAGTCAGGAATTTTTTCACCTTCGAGATTCTCAGATATATTGATTGCGTCTATATCTTGTGGTGTAAATGCAGGGCGATACATTTGTTCAAAAGCTTGTTTGATCTTATTCGACTCCAAATATTCTTGCCAAATTTGTCGCTTTTCATCGTCTATTTCGACAGGGTGAATAATGCGAATGTGAGCGTCTTTGGGTAAAGTGATTTCTTCAAAGTCTGGAGTTTCTAAGGTTTGATCTTGGCTGACTGCAAAAGTTTCAACAAGTTTGTTTTTTTGCTCAATGCCCCAAATCAAACCTTGAGCAAAGGCAAACATCAAAGGCTTTTTCATAAAATGATTTTTCCAATCTTTGGTATTCCAAGACCTTGCATTTATCATATAATATTCTAAGCTGATCTTTTGTTCCTTCGCCATTGCCTTGATGTCCTTATTCAAGTTTTTTATTTCCGTTTTCAATTCTTTGGACGCTTTAGACGGAAGACTTTTTTTGATTTTATCCAACTCATCCAAGTAAGCTAACTTAAAATCCGTCGTAATAAATGCACGATACTTTTTATCCTCAATTTCGACAGGTTTGAATAAGTCGGTAAATCCAAAATCAGGAATAATGCTATCTAATAATTCCATTCGAGTGATGCCCAAATTTTGAGCGATACTTTCCAACGAATTAGAAGCCGCACTATTGACATTGGGATATTTGGACTTGAAATGTAGTATAATATTATTCGCTGCTCTGGCTGCTTCGGGCGAGTACATATTGCTTAATAAATTGGACGCAAACTCACTTTTTCGATCAATGGCATATTTTTGTAAAGCCTTTGCGACTCGTTCATCTCCCAATGTTGCCGCAATCGGTGTAAGTGCTTTTCCTGTTGCTTTGATTCCTTCTTTTTGGATAATTAAGGATAGCAGTTGATGAGCAAAATCTGTACTTTTTTCTCTATCAAAATCCTCAAAAGTCAAAGCATTTTCTTGTAAGACTTTATACGTTTCTCCTTCCTTTCTATTTTGGTTTTGGAATAAAAATCGCATAAATAAAGGATCGACTTTCTTGCCATTTTTCCAGAATAAATCAGGTAGTTGTGTTTTATCCAACCACTTTTTAGGAGGCTTGCTTAGTTTCTTTGTTCCTTTGATTTGCTCAAATGCGTTTAGCGTTTCTTGTTTGATAAAAGCCTGTTCTCCCAAGTTGACTAAATGCTCAATTAAATCAACTCGATTGGCATGTTTTGTTTCTTTAGCCAATGCTTTTTTGAGTACATCTTTGACTACTTTTTTGTCGTTTTCTTTCAAAAAGTAAGATGTTAAGATCATCAAATTTTCGTGATAATATTCTGTTTTAAATGCTTTTTTTAGTAAACCTTTAACTTTGGGATTTTCCAAATTCATCAAGAGTTCAGCGGCTCCACCTCGCTCATTGATACTATCAGAAGTCAACCACTTTTTACCTCGTTTGAAAAGTTCTTCTGGCGTGTATAATCCTTTGAGTTTTTGGATAGCGAGGTCTCGTTGTCCACTGCCTAAAAACGTCCAAACCTTATCATAATGTTGGGAGTAATCATAGCCCTCTAATAGTTCAAAAGCTATTTTGGCACAACGATTTTCTTGGATAAAATCAGTCGTTAATAATTCGATGGTTTCGGTTTCATAAGATTCCAATAGACATTCAAAGAAAATTTTGGTGTGTTGATTGAGACTTTGGATTTTTGCATTTTTGAAAATTGGCTCTTTGACCTCATTTTTGAAATGTTGAGTGATCCATCTAAATGCTTCTAAGGGTCGTCTTTGTTCTTTCGGAATCGGTAAAAAGAAATCCCATTTATTAATTCTCCATTCCGTAAAGTTTTCTAAGTATGTTTGAATTGCTTGAATGGTAGCGTTTCGATATTTTTCGCCATACGTACTATAGAGCGCAATATGTATGCTTACCTGCTCATGAATGCTTGACGATAATTGAGTCGTGCGTAAAAGAAAGGGTTCATATTTTTCTGGATTAAATAGACAAAAGGCTTGTAAGTTGGTAATGTTGAATGTTGCATCTTTAGAGAAAAACCAATCCTCTGCATAAAGAGCAAAAGCCTCTGGAATAAAATGAACAAGAATGGCAATCGCTTTTGCTTTTGCGTCTTTATGTTGATAACTGCATCTATGCAAATAGGCTTTGGGGTCTTTCTTGAATCTTTCCAAAAAAGTCTTTTCTGTTTTATTGGGTTTTTTTCTCAAAAAAGGGTTCTCTGATAAATGCTTTAGTTCATTGTAAAACTGTTTATTGTCTTCGATCGTTTGCGCTAGTTCTTGTGAGGGTTTATCCTCTTTAGGGTCTACATGAAAATACTTTAATAAATCGTCCCTATTCAATCCCCATTTTTTGAACTTTTTATCGTAAAAGGGAGTCGAAACTACTTCAATATCTTTTAGCTTTTTCATTTTCAAAAAGCCTTTAGGAATATCTTCAATGCCACTATAGCCTAAGTCAAGATAATACAAATTTTGTAACTTGAAAAAAGCTTCTGGAAATTCTTTGAAACCCTTGTTAGAAAATAAGGACAATCTTTTCAGCCCTTTCATTTTAGCAATTTCAGGCGGAAGTTTTGAGATTTTATTACGAGTCAACTTTAACTCTTCTAAGTTCTCCAACTGAGTTACTTCAATTGGAAAGACGGTCAAGTTGCAATCTCGGATGTCTAAATGTACGAGCTTTTTGAGCTTCCCAAAATTGCTTGGAAACTTTTGTAATTGTTCGCATTGGGCAGCATCAATGGTATGTAGATTTTCACAATCTGCGATACTTTCTGGCAGTTCTGTGATATGAGTATATCCACAATCAAGTAATTTTAAGTTTTTGAGTTTGCCGATATTTTGGGGCAAGGATTGAATGGGATTGTGTGGAAAAACTATAAACTCTAAACTTTCGCATTCGACAATACTTTCGGGTAGTTGGGTCATGCTTGTTTTCTCAATATGAAGTTCTCGCAATTTTTTGAGCTTACCAATGTTTTCGGGCAAGTTATTCAAACCCTTGATGTGTAAGTATTCTAAATTTTTGAGGTTACAAAGTGTTTCTGGAAGGATTAGTTTTTTTTGACAGTCTTCTATAATTAAACTTTTTAAGTGCGTTTGTTCCATTATCTTATCCAAATCTTCTTGTGAATAGGAGAGATAGAAGTACTCTTTCACTTTGAAGTTTTCATTATAGTAATTTTGACTCCAAGTTTTAGATGGAAACTCGTAGTCGGGAAGAATGTATCCTTTGTTCTCATATTCTTGGCAATATTTTTCAAAAGTTTTTTGAGCTTCTTCTTTGTGTTTATACTTTTTTGACTTTTTCTTAGCTTGGTTTTTAAGGTTATAATAATGGGTTATATTTCCTTCGTAAGTCGTCAAGATATGTTGTTCCTCATTCCATTCGATCTCGAAAAATAAATTGTTTTCATATTGTCTGCTAATTAATTCGTATAGTCTTTTCATCAATTTGATTTTTAGTGGCTTCATCCTAAAGAATGAAGTAAGGTTTTTTTGATTTTTTTGGAGCGAACTTAACTTGCTTCGTTGTACTGGAAAGTCCCGCTATCCGTTCTTATGCATGCAGCCAACGTTTTAGGTAGCCATCGCAATGCATTCATACCACTACTATCGGGGCTAGTTGGTTAAGGACACAACTTTTAGTGCCAGTTTAGGTATTTCGTGTAGAAAAAAACTAAAGCCGATAGTCAAACGTTCAGACCACAACGATCTAGCCCCGATAGTAGTGGTATTCGTGTAGAAGCGTTGGCTTAGAAAAACAAAGCTACACGAATAAGAACGGATAGCGGGACTAAATGTAACGACGAAGTACTTTGCCTTTCGCTCCAAAATAAACTGCATTCATCATTCATAACTCACCATTCACCATTAAATCTTCCCTGTCAATAAATGCAAATCATACATAATCTCTGAATAAATAACTGGTGGCAAATCCTTGATGCGAATCAAACCTTCTGCTGATTCATCTTGGTAGTAATTATGGAAAATCATGCCAATATCAATACTCCAAGCTTTGGAAAAAAATAATTCTCGTAAACCGATATTGGCATTAAAATCCCATATCTGAACGCCGATGCCTTCAACTGTCAAAACCACCTGAATGTCGTGATTTTCAAAAAGTTTGTAATAAGAGTAAACGCCTCCTGCATCTTGGACTGCACCCCGATTCCAAGAGCTTTTTTCCAAGACAGATTTAAAGCCACCTGCCTTTACACCGACCCCATCAAAACGCTTCAAAACGGTCTCGATTAACTCCGTTTTTTCTGGAACAAAGATAGGGCGATGAATCTGTAAAACAGACTGTTTGATCTTATTTTCTTCCAAATAATTTTTCCAATTTTTTAGTTTTTCTTCGTCCAATTCTAAAGGATGAACCATTCCAATTTGAACATCATTGGGTAATTCGATTTCATCTAAATGTACATTCTCCAAAGTCTGGTCTTGATTGACTCCAAAAATGGTTTGTAGTTTTCCATCTTGATAAGTCCCCCAAACCAAATTTTGGGCAAAGGCAAACATTAAAGGCTTTTGCATAAAGTGTTCTTCCCAAGCTATTTTATCCCATTTTCGCCCATTCATAAAGTAGTTTTCTAAGCTGACTTTTTGTTGTTTGACGATGGTGCGAATTTCCTTATTCAAATTTTTGAACTCGTCTTTGAGTTCTTTGGAAGCTTTGGTAGAAAGTGTTTTTTTGATCTTGTCCAACTCATTGAGATAGGCCAACTTTAAGTCGCTACTAATAAATGCTTTCCATTCTTTGCCATCTACTTCAAAAGTTTTAAAGAGATTCTCAAAGCCAAAATTAGGAATCATCTTGTCAAAAAGTTCCAAACGAGTCAAGCCTTTTCGATGAGCAATTTTATCAAAACTTCGGGAAGCGGCTGCTTTAACATTGGGATATTTCGTTTTGTATTTAAGCATAATCGCATCCAATGAACGAGCTGCTTTATCTTGGTCTGAATTGCCCAAAAGATTGGCAGATAATTCATTGTTTTTGGTGACACAGTATTTCTCTAAATGGTCAATGGTTCTATTGTCGCCTAAGACACTGACAATGGGCAAAAGGATTTTATTGGCTGCTTTGATCCCACCATTTTTTTCGATGAGTTTCAATAATTCATAGGCAAAATCTCCGCTTTTTCCCTTATCTATTTCATCTAAAATAATCTGGACTTCTTGACTTGGGGTGTACCAGTCTTTCACTTTCTTTTTTTGTACTTGGAATAAATAATGGGGAAGGTCGGCATCTACTTTTTCGCCATTTTTCCAATGCAAGTTGGGTAATTCTATGTCATTGAGCCACTTTTTGACTGCTTTTTTGAGTTTCCCTTTTGCCTTCATTGCCTCGTATCCTTTCAAGGCTTTTTCCAATAAAATACCACCTTCACCCTCTGCATTGAGCGTATTCATTATATTTTCACGAATGTCGTGGTCACTTTCCTTTTCTAATAAATCTTTTAATAAAGGTAGTTTTTCTTTCGTTTCCAATAAAATCAATAACTGAATGGCTCCGTCTCTTGTCTCTACTTCTTTGAAAGAAGTCAAATCTTGGAGCTTTTCTAATAGGGTCGAATCATCGTATAAACGCTTGATTTCTTTTGCTGTTGCTTTGCGGATTTCCCCCTCTTTACTACCCAATAAATTCCAAAGTAAATCATGGTATTCACTATAATCTACTTGGTGGAGTAAGGGCAATATTTGGGTGACATTGACTTCATGTTTGAGTAGTGTTCTTACCAATGGAAGCGTATCATTTTTGTAAGTCCTGATGAAAGATGCATAGTATTGATGATATTCTTTGGGCTTGGATAAAATGCGAAGAAAAAGAGCTTCTTTGACCTCATTTTTATAATGTTGAGTGAGCCAATTAAAGAAATCCAAAGGGTTGCATTTAGTACGTTTGTCAATGACCAACTCACAGCAAAACCAAGAATCCAATAAAACATAGGTAAGATTCTCTAAGGCTAATTCTATAATTTTCTCTTTGTGTTTGTCACCGTATAAATGCTTTAAGTCTATCGCCATTTGTGGATAATGCATCACATAGCGAATCCGTTCTATCACTTTAAAAAAGAGCGCTTCATGTTTTGCTGGATTTTGTTCTACAAACGCTCGGAGATTATCCAAATTGAAATAATATTGGTCGTTTCCATATCTATCGACTGTCGAAAAGAAAAACCAATATTCTGCATATTGTTCAAAAGTTTTGTAGTCATTTTGGATCAGGAAATCTATGACATTTGCTGAAATTTCTTTAAGGTTATTGTTTTGATGACGATGCAAAGACTTTAATAAGGCCTCTGGATTTTCTCTAAATTGTTCGATGAGAACTTGCCCAAATTGGGGAGCTTTACCTTTGGGGAGTAAATCGTGAAGATGTCCCAAGACTTGCTCAAAAAGTCCTTTTTCCTTTTCGTATTCTTTCAACAATTTTTGTACTTCTTCGTAGTTGGGTTCATTGTCTTCTTGCGTTTGTTCCTTATACCATTTGAAAAAGCACCAAGATAAACCTTCATCTCTATCATAATTTTGAGCAAGAGGCGAGAGTTTGCCCCAATGATTTTGGGTGAGCATTTGCATTAAACGGTCTTCCATTTCCGTCCATTGGTCGAGGTCGGTTTCAAAGAACTGATAAATAGAAAAAAGTCCATCTTCATCGTACCAGCGTTTTTGCAAAAATCTTGGAACGGTGTCTGTTTGGAAACTTAGAAAAGCGTGGGCTTTTAACATATCCTTTTGTTCTTGTCCAAATTCTCTATCTGCCCGCTTTTTAAAGTCTGCCAATGACTTTTGATACTGTAACAATAAATCACCTCTGGTTGCATCATCCAATGCATCCGACTTTACAGCATTTTTACCTTCTGCTTTTTCTCGTAAGTAGTCGAAGACAATCTCTACTTCCGAGTCTCTCACATCCTCTGGAATATGGGTAAAGGGATTGTCATTGATATAAAGCTCTTCTAGGTTTTCTAATTGTAAAAGTTTAGGGGAGAGTTCTGTCAATTCATTATACGAGAGATTTAATTCTTCTAAATTTTTAAGATCAAATAAAGAATCAGGAAGTGTCTTTACTTTAGACCCATTGAGTAGAAGCATTTTCAGTTTTTGTAAGTTCCCAATATTGGGTGAAAGGGTCGGAAGGTCGTTTCCACTCAATATCAGTTCTTCTAAGTTTTGGAGTTGGGTAATGCCTTCGGTAAAGCCTTTTACTGCATGAGTATATGCATGAATATGCACACTTTTCAACGACTGCATTTTACCAATGTCATCGGGAATGCTGGTAAATTGGTTGGCTGATAGATTGAGACTTTCGAGATTGGGAAGGTCGGTCAAAGGCAATGGAAAGGAGGTGAGTTTAGAGTATTGAAAATCGACTTCTCTCAAACTGGACAACTTACCAAATTCTGGTGGAATGCTTTGCAAGCTGGAGTGTGACGCATCTATTTTGACGAGGCTTTTACAGTCTCCAATACTTGAAGGAAGACTGGTGACAGGGGTTCTTTTAATCTGGAGATAATGCAGCTTTTGGAGTTTGCCAATGTTTTGTGGGAGGCTGGTAACATCGCTATAAAATAAGGCGAGCGTCGTTAGTTTTTTACATTGACAAAGGCTTTCGGGTATTTGGGTAATGGTACATGAGGTACTCCAATCACCATAAAGATTGAACTGTTCCAAGTTTTGGAGGTCGCCTAAGTTGTCTGGTAGACTTTGGAAGGTTCCATAAATAGCAAGGTAAGACAATTGGGTGAGTTTGCCCAATGATTCTGGGATGTCTATATCTGGAACACCTGTCTGTAAGGCTAGCTGCTCTAATTGTGTCAGCTTGGCAATTTCATCAAAACATTTTTCGTGGTAAACGGTGATATTTAAGATCGTTTCATTTTGGGCATTCTCAATGTCTCGTTTATTTTCTAAGGGAAAATCTGGATCGGATAAAAGAAATCCTTTGTCTTCTAAACTTTTACAGCGTTTATCAAAATTATTTTGGGCTGTTTCGAGTTTTTTATAGGCTTTTTGACCTTCTTTTAAGGCTTCCTTTTCTTGATAAAATTGACTGGTTTTGCCTGATAGCGTTTTTATCTCAAACGTATATTCGTCTAATTCGATCAGGTAACAGCGATCATTTTTTGGGTTTTCGTAGAATCTTTTCATGATATTTTTTTAGGTGACAATTATAAGTCCATAGTCAATAGTCAATAGTTTTTAAATGATAAGTGATAGTGGTTTTTTATAATGAGGACGATGGGACGTTTCAGTTCAAATGGAGGAAATATTTCGATAAAATATCAATCGGATTGCTGGTTCATTTCTGGGTTAGCAATCCGATTGAAGAGGTTATTATGTTTTGATAAAATATCAATCGGATTGCTAGTTCATTTCTGGGTTAGCAATCCGATTGAGATAAAGGTCATTATGATTCTTCTTTGGTTACGCCCTCCAAGAGCGAGTTGAAATCATACATCGTCTCTGAATAAACAACGGGCGGTAAATCTTGAATTTTGATTAATCTTTCATCTCTTGACGTTTTATAGGTGTCATAAACGTAACTGCCTGTTTTGACGCTGCCTGACTTGACAAAATAAAACTCTTGGATTTCTATATTCTCGCTGTATTCGCCCAAGTAAACATACATCTCGTCTAAATGCACAAAGACTTCAATACCTGCGCTATCATACGATTTGAGATAGTTGTCAATCATACCGCCATCCACGACAGAACCTCGCTTCCAGCCCCGTTTTTCCATCAGCGATCTAAAGCGATAATCAGAGACAGAAGTCTTGGCAAAATTGCGTAAGACCGTTTCCAATAATTCGGCTTTGGTCGGATGATAGACAGGACGATTGATTTGTTCAAAAGGTGGTTTGGTTTCGTTATCTTGAAGGTATTCCGTCCAAGTGATTTTTTGTTCTTCATTTAGCTCTAATGGGTGAACCATGCCGATAGTCCCATCATCAGGCAATTCGACTTCATCAAAGTCCGCATTTTCCAAAGTTTGGTCTTCGCTGACTCCAAAAATTTCGGTAAGTTTCCCTTCTTGATAAATGCCCCAAATCAAGGTTTGTGCAAAGGCAAACATCAAAGGCTTTTCCATAAAATGTGCTTGCCAGTCGGGAGTCTTCCAACGTCTTTGAGCGATAAAGTTTTGTTCCAAGCCCAACTTTTGGTTTTTTGCGATGGTGCGGATTTCCTTGTTTAAAACTTTGATCTCGTCTTTGATTTCTTTAGGCGTTTTACTGGGAAGCGTCTTTTTGATCTCATCCAATTCATTGATATAGGATAGTTTTAAGTCGCCATTGATAAACGCACGCCATTTTTCGCCATTGATTTCATAGGTTTTAAAGAGATTGTCAAAACCAAAATCGGGAATCATTTTGTCCATTAACTCCATCCGAGTGATGCCCATTTTATCGGCGATTTTGTCGAATGATGTTTGGGCGGCTCCTCTTACATTGGGATATTTTGTTTTGAAATTGAGCATAATGGCATCTAAGGCTCTAGCAGCTTTATCCGTTTTCATATGTCCCAAAATCGTAGGAGCTACGACATTGCAATTGCTAATACAGTAGCTTTTGATCGGGTCAATGACTCGCTCATCTCCAAACAAAGTGACAAAGGGCGAAAGGGCTTTATTGGGAGATTTGAGACCGCCATTTTTCATAATATTTTTGAGCAAAGTATCTGCAAAATCACCACTTTTTCCCAAGTCTAATTCTTGAGTCAATAACTCTAATTCTTGGCTGATTTCATAGTTTTCTCCTACGTGATTTTTTTGCTTTTGGAAAAGATAAACGCTAAATTCTTTATCGGCTTTTTTGCCATTTTTCCAATATAAATTAGGCAATTTTACATCATTTAACCAACGCTTAGGATAGCTTTTGAGCTTATTGTTTTTCTTCGCATTTTTATAGCTACTCAATACCTCTTTTTTGACAAAATCTTCTTCGCCCTCGTTCCACCAAAAAGTCAATAAATCTTTGCGAAGGGATTCTTCTGTTTCTATTTGGAAGGTTTCTTTGAGCATTTTTTTAGCCTGTTTATCATCCAATAAAAAGAGTAAACGGACTGCTCCATCTCGTATAGCAAAATCTTTGGAAGCCAATAAGTCAGGTAACTTTTTGAGTAGTTCTTTTTCTGAATATAAACGCTTTAATTCATTGGCAGCTAAGATGCGATGCGCTTTTTGACCACTTCCCAACACTTGCCAAACTTTGTCATGAAACGCTGTATAATCTTCGTCTTGTAATGCTTCAAAAACATTTTTAGCATATTGAGGATTTTCAAGGAAAGATGCAATAATTTCAACTGCTTTATCAGGATATTGTGTTTTGAGAAAATCGAAATATTGAATACGACTTTGATTTTTATTCTTAGTCATAAACTGACAAAAAGCCTCTTTGATTTCTTCTTTGTAATGAGTGACCAACCAATTGGCATAATCAAAGTTGGTGGATTTCTCAATATCTTCAAAATCAATTTTATTATTATCCCAATTATTCGCTAAATAACCGATGTGCATTTTGACCAATTGCAAGATGGTTTTCTCGTGTTTGTCCCCATATAAACGTTTTAAATCTACAGCAATTTGACAATGAACAAGAGAGTTGATAGGAAATTGAGTTGCCATTATTGCAAAGTCTTCATACTTTTTAGGATTATCTAAATAGAGCTGTCTTAAATGATGAAAGCGGATAGAAAGCCCCTTTTTTTCCTTGATGGCATGGTTTATGGTTGCTTCATCTTTAAAAATCCATCTTTCAAGATACGGTTCAAATGCTGCCAACTCAAAACGAATCAACAACATTGCTACACTATTGAGATTCTGTTTATCCATTCTTTCGACAAAACTATCTTTGTTTTCTTTAAAACGTTCGATGATTTTTTTTGCAAATTGAGTCGGTTTGTCGTCAAGGACTAAATGCAACGAAAGATTAAGTAAAACATCAAAGAGATTTTCATCTTTTTCGTGTTTCTTCAATAAAGCAACAACTTTTTCATAATCGGGATCATTGCCTTGTTCCAATTGATTTTTATACCATTTGAAAAACTGCCCGCCCATTCCTTCGTTGCGATAGTATCTTTTGGCAGAACGATTGGTTTCGCCCCAAGCATTGTGAACAAAGAGTCCCATAATTCGATGATCCATTTCATTCCAGTCTTCCAAAGGATTGAGGAGTGTCCATACCTTCGCAATACCATGATTTCGACTGTAATTTTGTCGGATAAGAGGAACATGGTCGGTTTCAAAAAAGAGATACTTTCTGATTTCTTCCATTCTATCACTTTCATTGTAATGGCTTTGTATAGCAAGTTTTTTGATTTCGTCAAAACGCTCTTGGTATTGCATCACCAAATGCTCTTTTTCATTTTCTGACAACTGACTTTCTACTTTAGGACGTTCCTCTTCTTTGACATAACCTAAATGCTTGAATAGTGCATAAGTATTGGTGCCATAAGGAACATCAGGAACAAGATTATAATTAAGATTAAGGTCCTTTAAGTTCCCTTTATACATAGTATATAATTCTTCAGGAATTTGTTTCAGTTGATTACTTTGTAGGTTAAGTGCTTTCAGTTTAGACAACTTGAATAAACCAGCTTGTAAGGTGCTAATTTGATTACCATGTAAGTTTAAAGATTCCAAGTTAGATAACTTTAAAATAGCTTCAGGAATCTGAGTAAATTCGTGTCCTGACAGTTCTAATTTTGTTAGTTTTTTGAGCTTGGAAAATTCTATTGGTAAGTCTTTTAATTTATTACTCCAATTGTTATAAGTAAAATCTGTCAAAGAAGTTAAGTCTCCAATTTCAGGAGGAAGACTTGTGAATGAACAGTTTGAAAGATTTAATGATTTTAGTTTTTTGAGTTGACTCAAAGCTATTGGAAACTGTGATAATGGACAATTACTAAGGTCAAGCGAAGTGATTTTTTGTAGTTTTCCAAATGTTAAGGGAAGATCAGTAAGTTGTGTATATTCTAACTGTACATTTTCTAATTTTTTACAATCACCGATACTCAATGGGAGTTCTTTGAGTTGAGAATGACTACAATCCAATGTTTCTAACTTGCTCAATTTTCCAATATTCAAAGGCAATTCTTCAACAGAAGTACGATTGATTTTTAAAGATTTTAAGTTTTTTAAGTTAGCGACATTTTGAGGCAATTCGGTCATTTGGCAACCATTATATCTTTCTACTAAATGTAACTCTTCTAGTTTTTTCAATTGGTCTATATCGTCTGGAAGTTTAGTGATATTTCCAGTCAAGACCAATTTTTTGAGATTTTTAAGTTTCAATAATTCATCGGTAATTTCAATAGAATCATTGCTATAATCACCATGTAGGGTTAGTTTTTCTAACTGTGTCAGTTGGGCGATTTCTTCAAAATTCTTTTCGTGATAGACGGTTACTTTTAGTTCTTTAGCTTTATCTAATTTGGCTTTTTCAACTACCTTTTTACATCTTATGGGATATTGTGGATCGGATAAAACATAGCCTTTTCCTTCTAATTCCTTGCACTTTTTTTCAAAATTTCTTTCGGCTGTTTCCAATTTTTTATAGGTCTTCTTTCCTTTTCTTCCTGCCTCTTTGTCCTCTCTCAAAAAGTCGTAAAGATTGCCATAAGCAGTATGAAGGGTTAAGTCAATATCGTCTAATTCGATATAGTAAAACTTTCCATCTTTGGTTTTTTCAAAGAATTTTTTCATGGTTTTTATGTTTAAAATTGATGTATTTAATTTTTTTGATAAATGCGTTTGAGATTTGTTTCAAAAGCTGGAAACATCACATCCATTTGCCAAATAGGATCAATGTGGAGTTGTTCATTTAAAGTTTTTGTGAAAATATACCAACCTTCCATTTCTTCATTTATATCTAATTCGTCATTATTCGTTGTTTGGATTTTTAGGCGAATGGTATCGAAGATATAGTTATCTGTTTTATAAGTGATAATTTCTTGGATGTCCGCCCATTTCGTTGAAAATTTTTCGTTGTCTAACTCAAATGAAAAGCCGTCTTCGTTGTATTCAAAATAGCCTTTGGTCGTTTGCAATCGTTGCCATTCTTGTTTTTGCTTTTCCGTTTGGTATTCGCCTTTAAAAAGAAGTCGATTGCTATTGAGAACGAATAAAAAGGGAAGTCCTATACTTAATCCAAGCCAAAACATTTGGGTTCCTTCGACATTTTCCATATAGGCACTGATGCCGCCAAAGGTGAATAAAAATATGGGATAAGTTAGTACGTACAACCAGCTTTTAGCGATAGGGATTTTGGCTAAAGCCTTTTCTTCTGTGATAGGCGTATTGGTTTTGAACTCAAAGAAAGGTAAATAAAATAGAGCAAATAGTAGGGTTGGCAGGATGTACCATTGGATGCCCAATAAAGCGGTAGCGACTTTCTTCTGTCCGATAAAATAGTCGTAGCCAAATATTCCCAATGGAATCGCAAAGAATCCCAATAGGAGGTGATTGATGACTTTTTTATGAGGAAGATTGAGTTTCATTGAGATTGAGGCATTGATAGAGGTACAGGTCGTAGAGAAAATTCGTGAATTTTCTTTACATTGGTTTTTTTAGTTTTTTCATTTACCTTGTTTTTTTAGGAGCGAAGGGTTAGGTGCTTTGTCGTATTGGGGTATCCCGCTATCCGTTCTTATCACCAAGCTACCCGAACCCTTTTGCCAACGCTGTTTGGTGATACCACTACTATCGGGGCTAGTTGGTTAAGGTCTGAACGTTTGGTTGCTGATCTTAATCTGATTGAAGCGATACATTTTTTCTTTGATTCTAAAATGGGGTAATATTTTTCCGAACCATAAGCGTTATGTCCTTTCAAAAATAGCCCCGATAGTAGTGGTATGAATGCAAAGCGTAGGCTGCCTAAAACGTTGGCTGCATTCATAAGAACGGATAGCGGGACTTTCTGCAACGACGAAGCACTCAACCTTTCGCTCCTAATAAAGAAAAACTTTAGGATAAGCGACTCAAATCAATCGGATGGGTCTTCTCGTATTTGCATAGCAATCCGATTGAGATAGTGATTTTTAAGGATTTAACAAAGACTCAAAATCGTGTATGGTCTCGGAATAAATGATCGGCGGAAGTTCCTTAACCTTAATTAAGCGACTGTCGTTATCGCCTCGATGAGAGTCATAAACGTAACTGCCTGTTCTAACAGTGTTGTGCTTCATGAAATAAAGGTCGTCCAAGATGATATTTTCACTATACTCGCCTAAATGAATGTACATTTCTTCGACCTCGATAAATATCTCAATGCCTTCCTCTTCATAAGCCTTTTTGTAGTTGGCAACCATACCACTATCGACCACAGAACCCCGTTTCCAACCCCGCTTGCCCATGTGGGAACGGAAGCGATAATCAGATACTTCTTTGCCTACATACTTCTGTAAAACACCTTCGGTTAATTCAATTTTTTCGGGTGTGAAAATAGGTCGATGTAGTTGCTCAAAAACTTGGGTGATTTTATTTTCCTCCAAGTAGTTTTTCCAAGCATTGGATTGAGTCTCATTTAGTTCTAAAGGGTGAATTAAACCGATTTGAGCGTTTTTAGGTAAAGTGATTTCGTCAAAATCGGCCTTCTCCAATGTCTGGTCTTGATTGACAGCAAAAAGATCGGTGAGTTTTCCTTTCTTATAAATGCCCCAGATCAAACTTTGGGCAAAAGCAAAAGTCAAGGGTTTGGTCATAAAGTGATTTTTCCAAGCCTCCGTATCCCAACGTCTTTGCGTGATGAGATTGTTTTCCATACTCGCCAACTGATTTTTAGCAATACTCCGAATCTCCTTATTAAGTTGTTTTATCTCGTCTTTGATTTCCTTCGCAGCCTTTTTAGGAACCGTCTTTTTGATCTCATCCGATTCATTGAGATAAGATAACTTCAAATCCGAATTGATAAATGCCCGCCATTGTTGACCTTCGACTTCAAATGTTTTGAATAAGTCCTCAAACCCAAAGTCAGGAATGATTC
>JAHDBB010000049.1:1874-3457 GCA_020630635.1 Chitinophagales bacterium | reverse complement strand
GCAGCGACAGGTTTGATCGTTGCCTTTAGACCATCGTGTTTGAGTATCAAATCCCAAACTTTCTTCGCAAAATCACCGCATTTACTCTTATCCAATCGCTCAATAATGAGACTCGATTCGAGACAAGGTTCGTACCAAGATTGTTTTCTATCTTTTTGCAGATAAAATAAATAGTGGGCTAATTCCTTATCTGCTTTTTTGCCATCCTTCCAAATCAAGTCAGGTAATTTGACACCATCCAGCCATTTTTTAGTAGGCTTTTTTAACTTACCATTTTCTTTGGCTGCATCCAAACCGCTCAACAGTTCTTTTTCCAAAAACTTTGGATCATTGGTTTGATAATGACGAATCATTTTTTCTCTCAACCAAACATCCGTTTCTGCTTTGAACGCTTCTTGCAATAATTTTTGTGCTTTTTTATCTTCATTCAACAACATCAATAGTTGCATACCGCTATCTCGTTGAGGCATTTTTTTAGAAGCCACTAAGTCGGGTATTTTTTCCAACAAAGTTTTGGCATCATACAAACGATGCAATTCTTTGGCAGCTAAAGCACGATGTTTTTCTTCTTTGCTTAATAAGATTTTCCAAACCAAGTCATGATGTTCGCTATAGTCATGCTTTTCAACTCCTTCAAAAACCGTTTTTAAGTTGATTTCATTTTTCAATAATTCGGCTAAGATAGGGTAAGCATCTTTTTTGTAAGCGTTGAGTAAAAATGGAATGTAATGTGAAAAACCTTTCATTTTATCCTCTTCTTGTGCCATTTCTAAGAAATCATTTTTCAGTTCCTTTTTGAAATTTTTAAGCAACCATTGAGCAAACTCTATATTTCTGACATCTTCCTTATTGGGTAGCGAAATGAGTGGAGGGGAATTGTCCCAAGTATTTTTAAGTAGATACAATTTTTGTTCAAAAAGTGCTAAGGCTTTATCCTTATATTTTTTGTTATTCTTCGTATATAACTTACTTGCGACACTGAGTTGATATTCTACGGCAATCGGTAAATCTAAGAGACGAGCCGAGAAGTCTTCGTATTGTTTTGGGTTGGTTTCTTTGAGTAGTTGAAAAGTTCCATAATCAAAATCTAAACTCCGATTATTTTCTTTTACATAAGTCAGTATATTTTCTGAGAAAAACCATTGTTCCGCATACTTAGCAAATCTTTTGGGATCAAAGCGAATCAATAACTTGGCAACACTCATCGAAACTTCATGAAGAAAACTCGAATCATTTTGCGTCATTTTAGCAACCAATTCTTCTGGTTGATCTTTAAAATATTGGAGTACGACTTTACCAAATTTGGTCGGTTGATCATCTTTGGTCAGCTTATAGTACAAGTGACTCAAACAAGCATCGAAAGCGTTTTTATCTCTACCGTACTTTTTTAAGACTTTTACAACCTCCTCATAATCAGGTTCTTGATTGTTGTCAATTTGTACAGCATACCAAAGAAAGAAGATGTCGCCCCAACGTTGTTCCCGATATTTTCTATCATGCAATTTAGAAACTTGTCCCCAGTCATAAACCAACATCACCATGAGACGATGGGTAATTTCGCTCCATTCGGGCAAAGGCGGAAT
>JAHDBB010000049.1:0-1774 GCA_020630635.1 Chitinophagales bacterium | reverse complement strand
TCCATTTTGAGCCAACCAAAATGCCAAAAGATCGCTTCTTTACCTTGATCCGACAACTCTCTGGGCATATTAGAAATGGGATTATCTTCGAGATTCAATTCGTCCAAATTGACCAAGTTTTTCATCCCTTCAGGAATGATTTTGATCTTGTTATTTTCCAAGTCTAAGGTCTTCAAATTCGTGAGTTTGAAGAGTCCATCAGGTAGACTTTCTAAACAAGAACTAGTGGAACTCACGCCACTGGTTATCTCTATTTTTTGGAGTTTTTGTAAATTCCCAATAGAATCTGGCAGTGTTTTGAATCTATTTTCATCCATTCTGAGGGTTTCCAAATTGGTACACCCTGTAATGGATTCAGGAAATTCCGAAAGATTACACTCATTGATGGTTAAGTGTTTGAGAGCTTTGAGATTGCCAAATTCTTTGGGTAAGCCTTGTAGGGTATGACAATCACTGATGTATATTTTTTCCAAATTTTTGCAACGCCCAATACTGGCAGGAATTTCTTTAACACCCTTAAACCTATTATTCGCATATCCATATCCATAAACCCAAAGCAATTTTAAATTGGTTAAGTTTCCAAGATTTTCAGGCAAATCTTGAATACCATTGCCACGCACTCTCAAGACCTCTAAGTTTTTACAATTGGTAATACACTCTGGGATTTTCCTAAGCGTTTCGGTATCAAATTCCAAGTATTTTAGATTCTTCAAATCCCCAATATTAAGCGGTATATTTTTGATAGAACCTTTAAATTCAAGTGTTTCCAAATTGACCAAATTGGTAATGGATTCAGGAATCTTTATGCCCTCAAACCTAATAGAGATGGTCAAACTTTTGAGGTGAGTTAGTTGAAAGATTTCTTCAAAATTATCTTCGTGATGGATAGAGGCATGCAAGGTCTCTAACTGTTTCTTTTTACATTCATCAATCTTATTTCTAAGCGCAAGCGGGCATTTTGGGTCCGAAAGTTTATAGCCTTTTTCCAGCCATTTTTTTGTATTGGACTCGAAGTTTTTCTGTGCAGACTCTAATTTTTTAAAGGTTTTGACACTTATTTTATGGTCATCCCAGTAGTAGCTTTTAAATTCACCATAAGATGTTTTGACTTCAAATTTTTCAGTATCTAATTCTATTTCGTGAAAGGTTCCTTTTTTAAGGTCCTGAAAGAGTTTTTTCATGGAGAAGGTTTTGTAGTTTGAAAATAGGTAAGCAAGGACGATTTTTTAGTTTTCAAAAATTGCGACACAAATATAAAATTTTTACCACTATCAAAGCACTATAAATTGTTAATATTCTGACATATTTTTTTTGCTAACATGAAGGGGAGATAATGGTGAATGGTAAATGATGAGTTATAAATGCGGCTCGATTTGTGGTTTTTTATTTTTTGGAGCGAAGGGAAGGGGGCTTCGTTGTGTCGGAAAGTCCCGCTATCCGTTCTTATAAATGCAGCCAACGCTTCTACCGCAAGTCTTTTCGACTTGTGGTTCAAAGCCATTTGCATTTATACCACTCCTATCGGGGCTATTTGGTTGAGGTAAGGATTTCTTAGTAATGAAAATGGGACGAAAGTGACGATGTGATGTAAGGGGACGATTGATGATTCGTTAATCGAAAACTCATCACGAAAGAACCGAAACGTCCCCTTACGTCCCTTTTTAAAACGTCCCGTCGTCCCGAAATACCAAATATTTGTAACCCCAAGATTCACTTTTCCGTATGCGACTATCGACTATCGACTATCGACTATCGACTATCGACTATCGACTAT